>NZ_LWEZ01001402.1:0-1227 GCF_001634945.1 Alcanivorax sp. HI0044 | reverse complement strand
GGTTTCGAAGACATCGTCAGCGAGGGGGCTTTGCAACACTGACCAGGGGCCGTTGCCGGCGCCGGTGATGATGCGTGCCTCCACGGACTCTTCCAGTGCCAGACCGGCCAGGGTGTCGGCGTCAGGCTGGTCCAGCCCATGGGCGGCGCCGGGCATGAACAGGGGCTTTTTCTGCCAATGCTCACGCAAAAACGCTGCCGGCTTCATGGGGAGAATGAAGCGCGGCAGCGTCAAGGCAGGCAGCTGGGGCGCTGAGGGCATCAGATGCTGCGGGCTTGCTGGGCGGCATTGCCCACATAGGTGGCCGGGGTCATGGCCAGCAGGATTTCCTTGGCTTCATCGGGGATCGCCAGATCATTGATGAAGGCGGTCAGGGTGTCCTGATTGATGCCGTCCTTGCCGCGGGTCAGCGCCTTGAGTTTCTCGTAGGGCTTCTCGATTCCATACCGGCGCATCACCGTCTGGATGGGTTCGGCCAGCACCTCCCAGGCGGCATCCAGGTCTTCGTCCAGGCGGGCCGGGTTTACTTCCAGTTTGCCGATGCCTTTCAGGCTGGCTTCAAAGGCAATCAGGCTGTGCGCCAGGCCCACGCCCACGTTACGCAGCACGGTGGAGTCGGTCAGGTCGCGCTGCCAGCGGGACATGGGCAGCTTGGCGGCCAGGTGATCCATGATGGCGTTGGCCAGACCCAGGTTGCCTTCGGAGTTCTCGAAGTCGATGGGGTTGACCTTGTGCGGCATGGTGGAGGAGCCCACTTCGCCTTCCACGGTGCGCTGCTTGAAGTAACCCAGGGAGATGTAGCCCCAGACGTCACGATCGAAGTCCAGCAGGATGGTGTTGAAGCGCATCAGGGCGTGGAAGTACTCGGCAATGCAGTCGTGGGGTTCGATCTGGGTGGTGAAAGGGTTGAAGGTAAGCCCCAGGCCTTCCACAAAGCGGCGTGCAAAGGCTTCCCAGTCCACGTCCGGGTAAGCGGACAGGTGGGCGTTGTAGTTGCCCACTGCACCGTTGATCTTGCCGAGCAGTTCCACCGCGGCGAACTGGTCACGCTGGCGTTGCAGGCGAGCGACCACGTTGGCCATTTCCTTGCCCACGGTGGTGGGGGAGGCGGACTGGCCATGGGTGCGCGACAGCATGGGCTGGTCGGCCTGGGCGTGGGCCTGCTTGCGGATGGCGCTGATTACCTGGTCCATTTTGGGCAGCAGCAGTTCACGGGCTTCCTTGAGC
>NZ_LWEZ01001401.1:0-1276 GCF_001634945.1 Alcanivorax sp. HI0044 | reverse complement strand
GCTACTGGATGAAAAGGCCGTATTGCAGTGTATGGCTTATGTGGATCTCAATCCTGTTCGGGCAGATATGGCCAGTACTCCTGAAGCTTCGGATTATACCTCGGTTCAACAACGAGCCAGCGAGATCAAGGGTCGCCAGACAACGAAGAAAATGCCTCACCTACTCCCGATGGTGGATAGTGAGACAGTGGAAGTTGAACACGATGATACGGTTTGCCGCTTTCGGCTGATGGACTATCTGGAGCTCGTGGACAGTACGGGAAGGGCGGTGCGTGCAGGTAAACGTGGCGCAATCTCGGAGCGGGCCGCAGGGATTCTGGATCGGCTTGGTATTGATGAAAGGGCATGGTTGCGGCATATGCAGCCGCACAAGCAGAGACTGCCTGTCGCGGTCGGCAGCCTGGAAAGACTGAAAGCCTATGCGGCCTCGACAGGTCGTAAATGGGTGTCGGGACAAAGCCTGACCGCATGCTGATTGATCAAGCTCTCTTTTGATTAAATTTATGCGTGTCCCGGATTAGCCATTAGCAACCTGGCGGACGCAAAGGTCAGCGCCAAAAAAATTGAAGATAAAGAGCTTAAGGCAGAAATCGACCAATTGCTGGAAAGCTTGCAGGGTCGTTAGGAACTGAATAATAAGCTGTCAGTATCAATGCTATGCCTGTCCTGGATGGAATAAAAAACGCCGTGCTTATGCGCGGCGTTTTTTTGTGCTGTCGCCGGTGTTGGCCACGGTGCCCGCGCGCACCTTGCTGGAAACGTAATTGGCGGGTGGCTCTTCGTAAAGGCTCTGGTAACTGAAATTAACGATGGATTCTGACGTTTTCGGTAACAGGTAATACATGGCCAGTGCGCCTTTGCCGAACACGCCCAGCTTGCGCTTGTCCTGGGTGATGATCATGTCCAGCATCCAGTTCACGGCGGTTTCCGGTGACATGACGGGCATGTATTGGTAAATCTTGGTGGGGGCAATCATGGGGGTGCGCACCAGCGGATAATTCAGTGAGGAAAAGCGCACCTTGGTGTGGGCGTACTCATTGGCGGCCACCCAGGTCCAGCCTTCCAGTGCCCACTTGGACGCCAGGTAGGCAGAGAAGCGCGCCGGGTTAGCCTGCACGCCCACGGTGGACACGTTGATGATGTGGCCTTCGTTGCGCGCTTCCATGCCCGGCAGCAAGTTCGTGGCCAGCCGGATGGAGGCCAGATAGTTCAGCTGCATGGTCCGTTCGTAATCGTGGAAGCGGCCCACGGTGAACTTGATGGAACGGCGAATGGA
>NZ_LWEZ01001400.1:0-567 GCF_001634945.1 Alcanivorax sp. HI0044 | reverse complement strand
AGCGCCCGCCCCCCCGCGACCAGCGCCATATCTGCCTCGGAAAACATCATTCCTGCCATGCCACGCAGCCCGGATATTCTGCAGAGTGTTCATGGCACACCGGTACATTTTGACGCCTTCCAGACCATCAATCTCAACGATGATGACGACATCGAATTCGGCATCAGCGTCCAGGAACTGAACCTGCATCTTGTTAACCAGCGGACAGGTAATCGTCTGATCTAAGTAAGGACACTTCTGGTTCATTTGTTGTTACCCCGTAAGGGGTCTGCCTTCAGCCCGGCGCTTTGCCGTAATGCCGTTCACTTAAGAGGAGCGGCATTACGATCGACGGGATAGCGGGTCTTGGAGATTTTGACCGTTCTCGGCCTGGAAGGTCGGGAACGGTCCTCCAACAACAGGTTACCGATCCCCGCTCTGAGTTCCGCCAAGCGTGCGCCCGTGCGCGATAGCGGCTGAGCCGCCGCCATCACGATCAACTGCGCGGCGATGTACTGATAGGCGAACTTGAAGCGGATACGCGACGGGTCCTGGCCATGAGCCACTGCCGCCTGACTGGCTTCCCGA
>NZ_LWEZ01001399.1:0-671 GCF_001634945.1 Alcanivorax sp. HI0044 | reverse complement strand
GCGGCAAGACCGTCATCCGCATTGAACCCAATGCGCAGGATCTGACCGCGTTCGGTTACAACATGATGGACCCGAAACGACGCCGACAGGTCTACGACACCGCACAAATCACCACCGCAGACACGGTGCGCATGGCTATCGGCTGATGGACTAACGAAAGCAGGCCGGGTCATCCCCAATGCTGTTCACTTAAGAGAAGCAGCGCTGCGCCAACACCTTCGTCATGCGAGCATGACTTCCCACCAATCCCGAAGTTAGAGGGGAGGGGTTGTGGGAAACGATGTTTATAGCGCGAAAGCTTCAGGTCTGGCACAGAACCTTAAGTGAACGGTATGACGGGAACACCCTGGCTTTGTTGCTTTCCCGGGCAAGCGCAGCCTTGCCATCGGGACGGGAGTCGCGGCCAAACCGCTAAAGGGAATCGGCCGCCTGAGTCAGGGTTAGCTGGATATTTTTTAACGCCGAGCGAGCTTCGATTCCCTCAGAATGGGCAAAGAAGCCCAGCATCAGCGCGCCCGCGACCAACATCATCAACGCCAGCAGCATCAACTTTTCTTTTTCCAGCACGCGCCGTAGCGGCGAGCGAGGTGTCTCTTCGCGGCGATTGAGACTGTTATTGTGATCATGGCGGTCTTCTATCGTATCTCGCACCGTGCCTCCCATACTGTCTA
>NZ_LWEZ01001398.1:0-693 GCF_001634945.1 Alcanivorax sp. HI0044 | reverse complement strand
GGCGTTATGGTGGATGCCTTCCAGCTCCAGGGCGTCCAGTGCCTGAATCAGTTGTTGCCGGGCGGCGTTGCGGTCCTCGCCATGACAGATCAGCTTGGCGATCATGGGATCGTAGTGCTCGTCTACCCGGTCGCCCTGTTCGTAGCCAGCATCCACCCGGCTGAGGGAATGGGGCCAACGCAAATGGCGCAGCAAACCGGAGGAGGGCAGAAAGCCCTGTTCCGGGTTTTCCGCATAGAGACGTACTTCCATGGCGGCGCCGTGGCGCTGGATCTGCTCCTGCTGTTTGGGCAGCGGTTCCCCCGCTGCCACGGACAGCTGCCAGGCTACCAGGTCTTCGCCGGTGATCATTTCGGTGACCGGGTGTTCCACTTGCAGGCGGGTGTTCATTTCCATGAAGTAGAACTGGCCATCCTCGCCGTAAAGGAATTCGACGGTGCCTGCACCCCGGTAATCAATGGCTTTGGCGGCTTGCACTGCGGCATGCCCGAAGGCGTTGCGGGTGGCTTCATCCAGACCCGGCGCCGGCGCTTCTTCGATAATTTTCTGGTGGCGGCGCTGCACGGAACAGTCCCGTTCGAACAGGTGCACGGCGTTGCCGTGATTGTCAGCAAACACCTGAACTTCCACATGGCGGGCGGTGGCCAGGTAACGTTCCAGCAGCACCCGATCGTCACCAAAGGCGTTACTGGC
>NZ_LWEZ01001397.1:0-983 GCF_001634945.1 Alcanivorax sp. HI0044 | reverse complement strand
GTTTTTGTCTTGCAGCCCTTCGATCAGCCATTGCACCCGCTGTTGCAAGGCATCAGCCACCGCGTCCATGCCGGTATCCTGCAGCAGTGACAGGGAGGCATTCAGGGCATGGGCACCGAGCATGTTTGGGCTCCCGCATTCGAAGCGTTTGGCGGTAGTGGCGGGCTGCCAGTCCTTGCGGGTGTAATTGCCCGGATCGGCCACCATATGCCAACCATGCTGACGCAGAATCAATTGATCCTGCACCGCGCGGCGGCAATAGAACAGGGCGAGCCCTTCCGGGCCGAGCATCCATTTGTGGCCGTCGGCCACCACAAAATCAGCGTTTACCTGCTCTGCTGAGAACGGCAGTGTGCCGAGAATCTGGATGGCGTCCACACAGAAGAGTATGCCCTGGGCACGGCAGGCGGCGCCGATGGGAGCCATATCCATCAACAGGCCGGTGCCGTACTGGACGGCGGAAAGAGACACCAGGCGGGTGCGCGGACCCATGGAGTCAATGACATTCTGCTCCGGGTTGTCCCCCTCCAGATTGACCTCGATCACTTCCACCCCCTGGTTTGCCAGGGCCTGCCAGGGGATGCGGTTGGACGGGAATTCCTGATCACTGATGATAACCTGATCGCCAGCCTGCCATTCCAGGCCCTGGGCAATGACGGACAGGCCTTCGGAAGTGTTCTTGAGCAAGGCGATCTCTTCGCTGCTAACGCCTCCCACCAGCCAGGCCAAACGCTCGCGTAGCTGCTGCTCGACTTTCAACCAGTGTGGATAATCCCGTGCGCCGATGAATACATTCTGGCGAGCAAATTCGGTTACCGCGTCCTGGGTACGTTGTGGCCAGGGGGCGACGGCTGCATGGTTGAGGTAAAGCAGGCCGTCCTGCTGGGCAAATTCGGTGGCGATATCCGGGGGGCTCCCGTCAGAGTTGGCCATGTTGTGTTGCCTCCGTGCGCTGGGTTGAGCTGATGCGTGGCGGAAAACCA
>NZ_LWEZ01001396.1:0-615 GCF_001634945.1 Alcanivorax sp. HI0044 | reverse complement strand
CCGGGGCCCGCGTGAATCCATTTGTCGCGATGGCCGAAGCTGGGGTGACGCCAGAACAGATAAAGGCGTTCATTGTGGAGGTCTTAAAACCGTATTTCTCAAGCCTAGAGCGGTTGGAGGAACTCGCTGTGGACGTACTTGCTCCACAAGCGATTAATTTGGTTCGGCTTAAAGAAAATTCTTGGGCGCTGCACGCATTCAACCATGTGCTGGAAATTTATCGGCATGCATCAGAACTCAATCCCCAAGCTTGCTACCAGCTTTGTGCCGCATCGGAACCTGCTATTGCAGAAAGTCTATCTGAGTATTGGAGTAGCCTATATTTTGAGGAGCCAAAGGATGATCTTGACCTACATGACTTTAAGTACGAAGTATTTCGAAATATTGGAGCTCTGATTGAGGCAAATGTTCAGCCTCTTCTCCGCGATGTTTTGGCTCAGGTGCGCATCATTCGTGGAAAGAATCCACGTTTTGATGACATCAAAAAATTGAAGCTCGGGAATATTGTGGATGAGTTATCCCGGACAGCGGGCGTTCCGGATCTCTTCGCGCCGCCCCCTTGGGGTGTCAGGCTAAATCAATGGAGAAATATAGCGCAGCACCATAGATCCCGGG
>NZ_LWEZ01001395.1:0-9769 GCF_001634945.1 Alcanivorax sp. HI0044 | reverse complement strand
AACCCCCCAACCCTCGTTGGAGCCTTGCTCGCAAGGCGAAGGGGCTGACGTCACTGCCGTGCTCAACAGAACGAGCCATATGTTTGTAGGATATGGCTTACAGAAAATGCTAAATGGTTGATATAGAGTGAGTTTCGGAACGGGGTGATATCGGGGAAGTCAGGAAATAGGCCGCTTCTTCGAGTTTTTTCAGACGAGAAGAGTTCTTGTTTTCACTGTAAGAGCCTGACTGTCTTGCGAATTTCTGTGTTTTCCCCGAAATTCATAAAAGAATTATGTCGAAGAAAGATATGTCGAACCGTTCGATTGAATACGCTGTTAAATGGCTCTGCTTTATTTATGGCGGAGCGAGATTCTGAGTCGGTACCACCATCAAAATTTACGGTGCCGTTAGAAAATAAGAGGGTGTGGTTCGGCTTTCCCGTTTGTTGTGGGCGGCCACATTCCAGGTTGGGGGTGTCTTCAAGGCTTGAGTCCTTGCGGGTGCCATAAATGTAGTCTGGTTCGCAGGCTCACATCGTGGTCTTTGGTTAGGCTGGTGTGTCGCCAATTAACCAGGCAAGGCAGCAGACGCAAAAAGCCGCGCTGCTGCTCGCGGCGTTATGTTTTGTAGTTCCCCCCTTTTAGCGGACACCTTCTTCTTGATCAAAACCCTAAAACCGCACCTTCCCCAACGGCACCAACAACACCGCCGCCCCAATCAATGCCGCCGCTGCCCCCAGCAATCCGGGCGCAAAACTCCCGCTACTTTCCAGCAACCGTGCCGTCACCACCGGCCCCAGTATCTGCCCGACACCATAACAGGCGGTTAACGCGCCCAGGGCGGCACTGGCGGCGTGGGGGGCGAGTTGGCGGCCGCAGTACATGCTCAGTGCGACCACGGCGGTGAAGGTGGCGCCCACCAGCAGGCCGCTGACGACCAGCCCGGTGAGGCCGGGTAGCCAGGCGGGGGCGCTGACGCCTATTGCTTGCACCACCAGGGCTGTCATCAGGGCGTTGCGTTCGCCGACATGGCTGGCGAGCTTGCCCCACAGCAGGTTGGCGGGCACGGCGGCCAGGCCCACGGCCAGCCAGGTGTAGAAGGCGGCGCTGTCCAGGCCCGGCAGTTGCGCTTTGGCGATCACCGGCAGGTAGGTGGTGCTGGTGATATAGCCGAAGCCGGCCAGGGTGTAGCTGGCGATCAGAAAACCCAGGGCCGAGCGGTTCACCGGCGCCCGTTCGTGCTGGGTGTGTTTGGCGTGGGGCAGGGCGGGTATGCGGCGCAGCAGTGGCAGAATGATCAGCGCCAGTGCACCACAGGCCAGCCACATGGTGGCATAGCTGCCGTGCAGGGTTTCAATAAAGGCCACGGTGAGGGCGGCGATGCTGATGCCCAGGCCAATGCCGGCATAGTGGATATTGCCCAGCCGGGCACGCAGATGGTTGGGCATGGCGCCCAGTACCAGCGCGGAGCCGTTGACCATAATGATGGCGCTGGCCACACCGGCGAGGAACCGGTTGATGGCCCAGGGCGTGAAGGTCTCGCTTAACCCCATCAGGCCGCTGCTGATAACACTCACCCATAAGGCCAACCAGAAAGCCGTGCGTGCCCGGTGGGCGGGAACCAGCATGGCGAGCATTGCGCCGGCCAGGTAGCCCCCATAATTGATCGCTGCCAGGTAGCCGCCGCTAATGGCAGTGAGGCTGGTCTCGGCAATCATGTCGGGCAAGGCTGGGGTAAACAGAAAGCGGCCAATGCCCAAGGCAATAACCAGGCTGAATGCGCCAGCGATGGCGATGCGCAGAGAATCTGAATCAGAGTGGGTCACAGTGACTCCAGTGGGGCGCCAAGGGGCAGAATCAATAAAAGAACGCAAGCCTAACAGGCTGGCCGCGTTGCGGCTGTAGTCTTCGAATGATGTTCACTATTCGCGGGAATGATAATTCCCCATTGGTCGTAGACAGTGCGCGCTATCCCGGTGCCACTGGACCATCTGAGGGCACCTGCAGGTAGTTGCCTTGGCCTGTTTTATTCCCCGGCGGGCTGTTTCCTTCGCATTTCAGGAATTGGCATGGCGCTTGCCTAACGTAAGCACATTAGCAGGATGATTCGTCACGCTATCCTGCTAGCGATCAATGGTGATCGCGAAAGAATCTGAGCAAAGACGCTCATGGAATGTCGTCAACGGCGGCGTTGTTCCATGGGCGTTTTTTTATGCCTGGGATAAAGGGGGCAGGCGTGAGCACACCGCCTTCAAAGATAGGCGTTTTCCGAAACGAGAGCGATAAAACACACTAAGGTGAGGAAGAAAACCATGAAACATTCTGCCATTGCCGCCGGCGTCATTCTCTCCACGCTGGGCTTTACGGGGACCGCCAGCGCGGAAGACGATGCATTCATTACCGCACTGAAAGACGGCACACCGCTGCTGAACATGCGCCTGCGTTATGAAGAAGTGAACAGTGATGCCTTCACTGAAGACGGCCAGGCGCTGACCCTGCGTACCCGCCTGGGTTACCAGAGTGGCAAGCTCCACGGTTTTGATGTGATGGGGGAGTTTGAAGATACCCGCATCGTGGGCCAGGTGGACAACTATGCGCCGCAGCAGGCCGGTTATCCGGTCATCGCTGACCCGGAAGTGACCGAACTCAACCGTGCTGCGATTCGCTATACCGGTAGCAACGCCCTGGAAGGCCTGGTGGCGACTTACGGTCGCCAGCGGATCATTTACGACAATGCCCGTTTTGTGGGGAACGTGGGCTGGCGCCAGGATGAACAGACCTTTGATGGTGCGCGGATCGATTACGGCATCAGTGATTTCAGTGTCTCTGCGGCCCATCTGACCCAGGTGAACGGCATTACGCCGGGTTTTGATGCCAATGTGACCAACAATCTTTTCAATGCCAGCTGGGCGGGCATGCCGGGTGGCTCGCTAACCGCGTACGCCTACCTACTGGAAACCGATAACGTGACCGACTCGCAGAACGACACCTACGGTGTGCGTTACGCCGGTGCTTTCGATCTGGATGCGGTAAAGCTCTTGCTCACGCTGGAAGGGGCCCAACAGGAGGTGGAAGCCGGTGACACCGACTATTACTTTGCCGAGCTGGGCGCAGAGGTGGCCGGAGTAACGGTAAAAGTGGCACAGGAAGTGCTTGGTTCAGATGACGGCCTGGTGGCTTTCCAGACGCCGTTGGCGACCAAGCATGCCTTCAACGGGTGGGCGGACCAGTTCCTGGCTACACCGGCTGATGGCCTGGAAGACACCTTCGTAACCGTGGGCGGCAAACTGGCCGGGTTCAAACTGGCGGCGGTCTACCACGACTTTCAGTCCAACGAAGGCAGCACTGACTACGGCTCGGAAACCGACCTGCTGGTGGCCCGCCCCATCGGTAAGCACTACGTGGTTGGTCTGAAGTATGCGGCGTACAACGCCAATGACTTCAAGGATGACACCAGCAAGTACTGGGCCTGGGGCGAGATTAAATTCTGATCACATTTTGGTGCCGAAAAGTGCGTCGCCTTGGTGCACTTTTTCGGTGCTGGATCAGAGGGAAACTAAATACATTGAAAATCATCAGGTTAGGGATGTGATGACTGGCACAACCGTTGCAAAACAACCCGTAACGACAACGATTCCGGACGCGCCTGACATGATAGTTCTGAAAATAAGATGGCTCTGAAAATCATGCTGGTGGATGACCAGCCACCCCGTGCTGCGATTCTCGAGCGGGCCCTCATTGATGAGGGCCACGAGATCCTGTGCCGCCTGACCAGCGCCGCCGGTTTGGCGGAGAAGGTGCGCAGCAGTAATCCGGATGTGGTGATTGTCGACATGGATGCGCCCGACCGGGACACCCTGGAAAGCATGGCTCTGGTTCAGCGGGATATCCCACGGCCCATGGTCATGTTCTGCAACCAGGACGATGAAGAGCTGGTGGTGGCGGCGCTGCGCGCGGGCGTCAGTGCCTATGTGGCTGGAGAAACCGACCTGACCCGGGTACGCGGTGTCATGCGCGTGGCGACGGCCCGTTTCCGGGAATACCAGGCGTTGCGTGAAGAGCTGGAAGAAACCCGTGAGGCCCTGGCTGAGCGGAAAATCATTGAGCGTGCGAAAGGGTTGCTGATGCAGCGTCGCCGGCTCAATGAACAGGATGCTTACAGCACTCTGCGTCGCCAGGCCATGAACAGCGGGCAGCCGTTGATTCAGGTGGCCCGGTCGGTGCTGGATTATGCCGAAATGCTCAAGGCGCAAGGGTGAAGAACGCCAGACGCTGGACGCCGGAAGCCTGACGCAAAAAACAGGAGACAAGATGCGACGAGTAATGCCATTGATGAAGGCGCGCAGCCTGATCGAGACACCGGAAAAAACGATGAGCCGTGCACCTGCCGTAGACGGCGTCAGGCCGGTTCGTCGTCAGGCGTCCACTATCCGGCGTCCGGCATTCACGGAGCAAACCTCATGAAGGTGCGTATCGGCTATATGCCGCTAACAGACAGCTTGCCGCTGGCAGTGGCCCAGGAGGCAGGCTTCTTCGCCGCCGAAGGGCTGGATGTGGAGCTGCAGCCGGAGTGGAGTTGGGCCAGCCTGCGCGATCGGCTATTGGTGGGGCAGCTGGATGCGGCGCCGATGCTGGCGCCGATGCTGTTGTCCACGTCGCTGGGGCTGGGATGCATCAAGAAGCCCCTCGCCACGGCGTTTTCCATGGGCCTCAACGGTAATGGCGTGACCGTTTCGCCGATGCTGTTTCAGGGATTGTGTGCCTTGTCGGAAGGGCCGACCCCCAACGACATCGCCGCCGCCATGAACAAGCTGGTGGCCGCGCGTGCTTCCAGCGGAGAAGATCCGCTGGTGCTCGCGGTGGTCTTTCCGTTTTCCTGCCATGCCTATCAATTACGCCACTGGCTGAGTGTGGCCGGGCTGGACCCGGATCATGATGTGAAGCTGGTGGTGCTGCCGCCTTCGCAAATGGTGGATCACCTGCGCATGGGCCACATTGATGGCTTTTGTGTGGGTGAACCGTGGAATAGCCTGGCCGCACTGACCGGTGCCGGGCACTGTATTTTGTCCGGTTATCAGATTTGGGAAAATGCCCCGGAGAAGGTGTTGGCGGTATCCCGTGACTGGGTGTCACGTCATCCGGATACCCATCGCGCGTTGCTGCGGGCGTTGTACAAGGCGGCCTGCCATGCGGATGAGAATCTGGTGGAGAGTCTGTCGTTACTGGCCCATCCCGCGTGGCTGGATGTACCGGCAGAAATCATTCGTGCACCGTTCAGCCAGCGCTTGCCCGCTGGCCTGACGGGCCAGCCGTTTCCGGCTCATCATTTCCATGTGTTCGCCGGATTCCACGCCAACTTTCCGTGGCGCTCCGACGCTGCCTTTTTACTGCAGGAAATGCAGCGTTGGCGACAGTGTTCGCTGGAAGAGACCAAAACCTTTGCGGCCCAGTGCTACCGTACAGACCTGTTCCGCGATGCACTGGCCGACCTTACCAGCATGCCGTTAATGGACAGCAAACCCGATGAACGCCATGCAGGCCACTGGCAATTACCCGGTGAACCCGGGCCCCTGGAGCTGGGGCCGGATCGTCTGCTGAGAGTGATTGAAGATCAGGCAGAAAGCTGAGGGGGGCCGAGAAGCGAGTTTCGAGTTGCGAAAACCTTTAAACATTACGGGTGGCAAGTTGTTGAATTTCGCCACTCGCCACTTGTAACTGAGCATTGCAATCATTGCCATGCAAACGTCCCCACGATATCAGTAATGCATAGCGTCACCCGTGCGCATCAAACAAGAAAACTCACCCCCACGCACAGCAGCAACAGGGCGAACAGACGCTTTAGCAGGCGCGGCGACAGTTTGTGTGCCAGGCGCGCGCCAAAACGGGCGAAGAACATGCTGGTAAAGGCGATACCCACCATGGCAGGAAGATATACGTACCCCAGGCTCCACTCGGGTAATTGTGGCTGACTCCAGCCAATCAGCATGAAGCTCAAAGCGCTGGCGACGGCAATGGGCAGCCCGCACGCGGAGGAGGTCGCCACCGCCTGTTGCATGGGCAGGCTGCGCCAGGTGAGAAAAGGCACATTCAGGGTGCCGCCGCCGATGCCAAAGATCGCCGAGGCCCAGCCAATGACCCCGCCTGCGGCCGTTAGCCCCAGCTTGCCAGGCACCGCACGGCTGGCTCTGGGTTTCAGGTCCAGCGCCATTTGAATGGCAATAACGATGGCAAATACACCAATGATCTTCTGCAGCATCGGGCCCTGAATTGACGCAGCAGTCAGCGAGCCAAGCCCCGCGCCAAGCAGGATGCCTAGCGTCATCCAGGCGAAAATGGGCCATTGCACCGCCCCTTTGCGGTGATGCTCCATCACCGAGTTGATGGACGTGAAGATGATGGTGGCCAGTGATGTGCCAACGGCCAGATGGGTCAATACTTGCGGGTCCACGCCTTGGGCGGTAAAGCTCAGAACCAGTACCGGCACGATGATGATGCCGCCGCCGACCCCAAACAGACCGGCCAATACCCCGGCGGCCGCACCCAGAACCAAATAAAGCAAAAATTCCATACTAAAACCCTGGCAAGCCAAAAATGTTGGCGATGTAGTAACAGAAAAATGGGATGGCGTGAGTCTGCCGTTGCCTGCGCAGGTTCATGCCCGGTGATCATTTTCCCATGCGAAATACCCCGCTAAAGCCATGCTGGGTTCGGGGGTGACTGGGCGTAAAGGGCGCTCAGGTGGTAACCGAGGCGTCCAGATTGCAGTATTGCCCTTTGAAGTACAGCAGGGGCTGTGTGGTGGTGGTTGGCTGCAGGCTCAGTGCCCGTACTTCACCAATCACGATCAGGTGATCGCCGGCCTCGTATTCGGCATGAATGTCACAGTCCAGCCAGTGCAGGCTGCCACCAATCACCGGGTTGCCCAGAGGCGACGTTGCCCAATCGGTTTCTTTCCACTTGTCTGCGCCCTGTTGCGCAAAGAGGTTGGATATCGCTGCCTGTTCGTCAGAGAGGATGTTCACCGCAAACCGGCCCGCACGACGGATCTTGGGGTAGCTGAAAGAATCGCGCTTCACACTGAATGACACCAGCGGCGGGGCTGTCGATACGCTGTAGAACGACTGACAGGTAAAGCCGATGGGCTCGTCATCGATGTGCGAGGTAATCACAGTGAGCCCGGAGGCGAAATGGCCGAGCGCTTTGCGAAAGTGCAGAGGGTCGATGGCCGTGGTGGTCAGTGACATAGTGATTCCAGAATAGGGGATAACGCAAACGGGTAGCTCAGGGAAGAGACGGCGCGATCTGGCGCTCGCTCTTCCCACAGGATTCAGGCAAGTTCATTGCGCACGATCTCGGCACCGGCACTCAATGCGCGCAGCTTGCCTCTGGCAACCTGGCGAGGCAGCGGCGCCATGCCGCAGTTGGTGCACGGGTACAGCTTGTCGGCATCCACGAACTGCAGCGCCTGGCGCAAGGTGTTGGCAACTTCCTCGGGGCTTTCAATGGTGTGGGTCGCCACATCGATGGCGCCCACCATCACTTTCTTGCCGCGAATCAACTCAATCAGATCCATGGGCACATGGGAGTTGTGGCATTCCAGAGAAACCATGTCGATGCTGGAAGCCTGCAGCCTGGGGAAAGCTTCTTCATATTGCCGCCACTCCGAGCCCAGCGTTTTTTTCCAGTCGGTGTTGGCTTGGATGCCGTAGCCATAACAGATATGCACGGCGGTCTCGCACTTGAGCCCTTCAATGGCTTTTTCCAGTGTAGCCACGCCCCAGTCATTCACCTCATCGAAGAACACATTAAAGGCGGGCTCGTCGAATTGAATAATGTCGACACCCGCTGCCTCCAGCTCTCGGGCTTCCTGATTGAGAATTTTCGCGAATTCCCAGGCCAGTTTTTCCCGGCTTTTGTAATGGGCATCGTAAAGCGTATCGATCATGGTCATGGGGCCGGGCAGGGCCCACTTGATCGGTTGTCGGGTCTGCTCCCGCAGAAATCGGGCATCGTCCACAAACACCGGCTTTTGACGGCTAACCGCCCCCACGATTGTGGGCACACTGGCATCGTAGCGATCGCGGATTTTGACCGTTTCCCGTTTCTCGAAATCCACCCCGTCCAGATGCTCGATAAAGGTGGTGACGAAGTGCTGACGGGTCTGTTCGCCATCGCTGACGATGTCGACGCCGGCCAGCTGCTGTTCGTGCAAGCTTAGCCGCAGGGCATCCTGTTTGCCGTCGATGAGTTCATCGCCCTGCAACTTCCAGGGAGACCAGAGCGTTTCGGGCTCGGCCAGCCAGCTAGGCTTGGGCAAGCTGCCCGCCGTGGATGTGGGTAACAATCGTTTCATCATTTGTTCTGCCGTGTATGAGTTAAATACCGTAATTCGCAGACCACTGATTAAGCACCGTCCGGTAAGGCTCGATCAGGTTCTCTTCAGTGAATTTACCTTGCTTGACGGCCAATTGACTGCGCTCTTCCCGGTCGTAATGAATGCGGGTAAGTGAGTAGTCCGAGTTTTTCAGACTGGGTTGGTAGCGGTTGCCCGCTTCGGAATTGGCGTTGTAAATCTCCGGGCGATAAATGCGCTGGAACGTCTCCATGGTGCTGATGGTGCTGATCAGCTCCAGGTTGGTGTAATCGTTCACCAGGTCCCCGAAGAAGAAAAACGCCAGCGGCGCTACGCTGTGAGGGGGCATGAAATAGCGCACGCTCAATCCCATTTTCTTGAAGTAACTCTCGGTCAATGATGATTCATTGGGCAGGTACTCGAACCCCAGCACGGGATGGTGATTCTCGGTGCGGGTGTACACCTTGTTATCCGATACGCTGATACAGATCACGGGCAGTTTGCTGAAGTTTTCCTGGTAAGCACTTGAGTTGACGAAATGCTTGAACAGCTTGCCGTGCAGATCACCAAAATCCTCAGGGATGCTGAAGTGTGGCTGGTCCTTGTTATGGTTCTGCAGGGCGATGCTGAAGTCATAGTCCCGCAGGTAAGAGGAAAAATTGTTCCCGACCACCCCTTCAATCTGTTTGTTGGTGTGCCGGTCAAAGATGGTGGTTTTCAGGATTTCGATGGTCGGGAAGGTTTCGCCATTGCCTTCAATATCGATATCCACGGACACAATGTCGTGCTGCACAACGTACCGGTCACCATTGGGGTTGTCCCAGTGAGCCAGCGCATTAAACCGGTTATTGATCATGGTCAGAGTGTCGCGCAGGTTTTCCTTGCGCCGTTCTCCCCGCGCCAGGTTGGCAAAGTTGGTGGTAATGCGCGTGTTGTCGGCTGGACGGTAATCCTCATCGAAACAAATGCGCTTGATGCTGAAAGTGAATTCGTTGCTCATGGTGCCAGGGCGTCCGCGTCAAAATGGGTCGTGGCCTGCGTCGCGCTGGGTAACTAACGCGACGAAGCGTGATATGCGGCCATTATGCTCAATACCTTTAATGAGTAAAATTGGTATTATTTCATCGCTATATGAGTTTTACTCATCTTTTCGCTATGGCGGGAGCAGGCATTCGACCGCCCTGGCTTTTGCATTCAGAGCAAGATCGCGGTGGTGCCACCGCACTTACAATGGCATGCGTTGGAGAATCAAATGCTGGAATTACGACATCTCGCCACCCTTCGGGCGATTGATGAGGCGGGGTCAATGGTGGAAGCGGCGGAACGGCTACATGTTACCCAGTCGGCCCTGTCGCATCAGTTGAAAGACCTGGAACACCGGTTGGGGGTAGAACTGGTGGTGCGGCGCTCTCGCCCGGTGCGCTTCGCCACGGC
>NZ_LWEZ01001394.1:0-885 GCF_001634945.1 Alcanivorax sp. HI0044 | reverse complement strand
CTGATCCAGCTGTGCGAAGGTGGTGCCGTAATAGCCACCACTGAGCGCGACCAGGGTGCCCTGGCTTACATTGGCGGGGTAACCGCTGAGGGTGCGAATCTGGTAGTGATCCTGGCGCTGTTGTTGCTGGTTCTGCTGGCCGATGCGCACCTCGCCCTGAATCACCGGTGCCCGGCCGGATTCGATTCGGCCCCGGACATTGGTATCGATGCCGCTTTGTCGGCTGCTGCTGCCTTGTTGGCGTCGCAGGTGCACGATCAGGGTTGAGGGGGTGGCTTCCAGGCCGCCGAGGACGCTTTGCAGCTCCTGCATGCTGGCGTCGGTGGTACGCACAATCAGCTTGCCGCGATAGGCGCGAACGGAGCCGCCAGCCGGCAATAATGGCTCAATGACAGGCACCAGGGCGGGAGCGTCCGGACGCTCCAGCACATGGATGCTCATATCGTCAGCCGCAGACAGGCCGGGAAGGGCAAGCATGATGACAAGCAGTGTCAGGCACAGGCGCATGGGGTCCTCGCAGAGGTCGGTGGTTGCAGGGTTCCGACTCTCTCTACAGTAGCGCTGCCCGCAGCGGCTCGCCAGTAGGGCGGTGGCGCCAAATTTTGCCAGGGGCTGGCGCTGGCGCCCACCATGCCTACAATGTGCGTCCCGTCAGTCGCTTCGCCAGTCAGGAATGCCATGTTTGCCAATAGCCGTGCGGTCAGCTCGAACCAGTCGGGTGTCCATGTTGATCTGGAAAAGGTGGTGCGCCGGCACCTCGCTTCGGTCTGGCGGGCCCCCATAGCCGACCACGATCGTAGCGCCTTTGAGCAGGCCCGGGCTTGGCGCGATGAGCAAGGGGAAGATCGCCCGCTGATGCTGGATTCCGGCTGTGGCACGGGCCGT
>NZ_LWEZ01001393.1:0-693 GCF_001634945.1 Alcanivorax sp. HI0044 | reverse complement strand
GGAACTGGCACGCCCTGGAAGAAACCGAACACAAGGCTGTGGCCTTCGATGTGTACCGCACGGTGATCGGCGACGACAGCAACCTGGGCGCCTACGCCCTGCGCAGCGGCACCCTGGTGCTGGCCACTGGCATTTTCTTTGCCCTGTTCATTCCCTTCTACCTGCATAACGTGCGCATCAAGGGCGGCCTGACCGACCTGAAAGGCTGGCGCGCCGTGGCCAAACACACCTGGGGCCGCAAAGGGATTTTCCTGAACATCACCAAGCCCTGGTTCGACTGGTTCAAACCCGGTTTTCATCCGTGGGATCACGATAACAGCGAGCAGCTGCAAAACTTCGAGGCCCTGCTTGGCAACCTCCTCAAAGAGGAAGCCGCTTAACCGTTTTCCAATTCACCGAGCTCTCCCTTTTCCGGTGACTTTCAGGGTCGGCACTTTGCCGGCCCTTTTTTTTGCCGCTCTGCGGCTGCAGCATGCTTCACGCAGCATGCAACACGCTGGCAAACCTGCCGAGATTGGGCCTCATAACGAAAAAAGCGCCTGCTTTTGCAGACGCTTTTTCATGAGTCCAATGCGGGGATTACCCGTCGTTGCCCTCTTGAGTAGACACCACACGATCATCTGCCAGGCGAATGTTGGCCGCTGGCGCATTGCCGTCCCGGTCCTCGCCGAAGTACAGGGTGGTATGCGGGAA
>NZ_LWEZ01001392.1:0-2868 GCF_001634945.1 Alcanivorax sp. HI0044 | reverse complement strand
CCGGCGTTGAGCTGGCAGGGAAAAATGATCAACCGGGCGATCAAGGGGGCGGTGAAACCGGTGATTAGCCGTATCCGTTTTACTCGCCGTTTCATGAAATTCTCGCAACTGGGTTTTGATACGGTGACCCTGGCGTTACCGGTCCCGTCATCAGTACATATCGCCCGGGCCCACATGGGCGGAGTGCCTGGAGAGTGGTTAATAGCTGGGCGCAATGTACGCAGTAATCGGGTGGTGCTGTACTTTCATGGCGGAGCCTATTTTTTCGGCTCGCCGCGTTCCCACCGGGCCGTCACCTGGCGTTTAAGCCGTGAATGCCGGGCCAAGGTGCTGGCGCTGGATTATCGTCAGCCACCCGACTGGGCGTACCCGGCGCCACTTGAAGATGCGGTGCGTGCCTACAAGGCATTGCTGGATACCGGGTACCGCCCGGAGCACATTGTGCTGGCAGGCGATTCCGCCGGCGGCAACCTTTCCCTGGTGACCTTGTTGCGCTTGCGCGAGCTGAATCTGCCATTGCCGGCGGCGGCCGTGCTGATCAGTCCCTGGGGCGACCTGACCTGTAGTGGTGACAGTATTCACACCAACGCGAAACAGGACCCCTTGATCCCGTTGGGTGCACTGCACTTTGTCGCCAAGTCCTACAGCCGGGGCCAGGACCCGGCAGCACCGTTACTCTCTCCTGTGTTTGCCGATTACACCGGGTTGCCGCCATTGCTGATTCAGGTGGGCAGTACCGAGCTGCTTTACAGCGATGCGGTGCGGGTCGCTGAACAAGCCGAGCGGGCAGGGGTGGAGCACACCCTGCAAGTGTGGGAGCAGATGCCCCATGTTTTCCATGCCCTGGCGGCCTGGTTGCCGGAAGCCGGCATGGCGCTGCGCGAAATAGGTGCCTTTGTGAATGCCCGGTTGAATCACTGCGACGATGCCGCGCACGTTCGGGCCCGTGCTCATATTGCTAGTGGGCGTGATTAGCAGCGGAAGGATTGCTGAAACTGTAATCGAAAAGTTGTCTTGAGCCTTGTTCAGACACTAATCGGTAACGCTGGCTACGCTTGTTAACAGTCTACCAACCTCCTTGCTCTACAGCAGATTGCACATCCCTTTCATAGTCGTTGATACCAGCTCCTGTTCTGGGGGCCATAACGACAAAGTACGATGGAGGGGTTCATCTTGGCTAATCAATTCAAACTTCTGGTAGGCAGCAGCGCCCTTGCGGCACTGCTGACGGCCTGTGGCGGTGGAGGCAGCAGCTCAGCGCCTGCCGACTCAGGCCCGGCGGCCCGTGCCCTGCCTCCGGAAATCGCAGAAATCATCGACGATCAGAACGAACTGACCGATGCTTTGTGTCCCGGTGCGTCCGGCGATGCAGGGGAGGGCGGTTCCATTGATCCCGCAACCTGTCTGGATGAAAGCGAAGACGCTGCCGAGGAAGATACCGGCTATGAGCTGTCGCTGAATCCGGTAGTACAGCAGTTCTGCCCGGAAGCGGCGCAGGTATTTGATGCCACGCTGACTTTCAACGGTGAAATGCTGGACCAGGATTTCCTTTACGATACCGACACGTCTTTTGACGGTTCTGCCACCTTCCCGGCAGCCTGTCTGCAGGAAGCGGCCGGGAATTTCCAGAACATCGGTGACATGATCGGTGGCTCCAACCCGCTGACCGAGCAACTGTGCCCGGAAGCGGCGGCGAATAGCCCGATTGATCCCGCTGCATGCTTTACGGAAGCCGTTGGTGGCGGTGGCGATTTGCCCGGCGGCGATGGCGGCCTGCCCGGTTCTGACCAGCTGCTTGCCCAGCTTTGCCCGGAAACCGGCGAACAGGAGCTGGGCCCGGAAACCCCTGTCAACTGTCTCAACGAAGCCAGCCGTGCCTATATAGACATCTACGATATGCTCACCGCGAGTAATCCGCTGACCGAGCAGATTTGTCCTGAAGATAATGCGGATGGCCGAATTGATCCTCCCCAGTGTTTTGCTGAAGCCCTGATGGGCGGTGGCATTCCAGGTGGTGGTGATGGCGGCGACGGCGGTAGCAACCCATTCGCTCCGGCCCTTGAACAGTTCTGCCCGGAAACCGCCATGGCGGACCTTGGCCCATCCACCCCGATCGACTGCCTGGCTGAAGCTGGTGGTAACTTCCAGGACGTGCAGGACCTGCTGCTGGGTTCCAACCCGCTGACAGAACAACTGTGCCCGGAAGCGGCTGCCAACAGCCCGATTGATCCCGCAGCCTGTTTCTCTGAAGCAGCCGGTGGCTTTGCCCCGGGTGGCGGTGGCCTGCCGGGTGCCGATGGCAACCCGCTGGAGCCGGTACTGGCGCAATTCTGCCCGGAAACCTCCGAAGCGGATCTGGGTCCGACCACGCCGATCGACTGTCTGACCGAAGCCGGTGGTAACTTCGGTGACGTGCAAGACCTGCTGCTGGGCTCCAACCCGCTGACCGAGCAACTGTGCCCGGAAGCGGCAGCGAACAGCCCGATTGATCCGGCGGCCTGCTTCGAAGAAGCGGCCGGTGGCTTTGCTCCGGGTGGTGGTGGTCTGCCGGGTGCCGACGGCAATCCGCTAGAGCCTGTGTTGGCGCAGTTCTGCCCGGAAACCTCCGAGGCTGACCTGGGTCCGACCACACCCATCGACTGTCTGACTGAAGCTGGCGGTAACTTCGGCGACGTGCAGGACCTGCTGCTGGGTTCCAACCCGCTGACCGAGCAACTGTGCCCGGAAGCGGCTGCTAACAGCCCGATTGATCCCGCAGCTTGCTTCGAAGAAGCTGCCGGTGGCTTTGCTCCGGGTGGCGGTGGCCTGCCGGGTGCCGACGGCAACCCGCTGGAGCCTGTATTGGCGCAGTTCTGCCCGGAAACCTCC
>NZ_LWEZ01001391.1:0-1222 GCF_001634945.1 Alcanivorax sp. HI0044 | reverse complement strand
ATGGTGGACGTGGTTAACCTTTTCCAGCCAGTGATACTTCTGCAGGGCAACCGCATCAAAACCGCCCATTTCGCCCATCATGGCAAAAGAGGGGTTCAGGCCTGCCAGGGCGTCGGCGGTAGTGCCGGCGCGAACGTGCTCGTCACGATCCAGAACCGTCATGCCGTTGAGGTCTTTCACCGGCACTACGGATTTCTCGAAATAGCCTTTTTCCCAGGCATTGGCTGCACGGGATTGGGATTCAGCGGCAAACTCGTCCACGTCACGACGGCTCCAGCCTTCGATGGTGGCGATCAGGTCCGCACCAATCCCCTGGGGAACAAAACCGGTCTTGTAGTTGGTAATCGGGTCCATTGCCCAGGCACCCCCGTCAGACCCCATGGGGATACGACTCATGGATTCCACACCACCGGCAAGAATCAGGTCATCCCAACCGGATGCCACTTTCTGGGCCCCGGTATTCACTGCTTCCAGGCCAGATGCGCAGAAACGGTTCAACTGATAACCCGCTACCGTATCCGGCAGCCCTGCGGCCAGGGCCGCCGTCTTGGCGATACAGGCACCCTGGTCGCCGACCGGGGTCACCACACCCAACAGCACATCATCAATGCGGTTGGTATCCATATTCGGAAAACGGTCTTTTACTTCATCGATCAGGCCTACTACGAGATCCAGCGGCTTAACCGTATGCAAAGAGCCATCTTTCTTGCCCCGACCACGGGGAGTACGGATGGCATCATAGATATAGGCTTCGGTCATGGAACCTTCCTCTTGCCTCAGGCATGTATCAGCGTTTGCTGACGGGTTATGAAGGGCTTGGGAGCCCGGTATAGGGTGGCAAGAGTGCCCCAGCCACCCCAATGTCTCAATGACATGAGTTAACAGCGCCGGTGAGCGGAACGGGCAAGGCTGCAAGTCATTGAAAAATATCATGTCGGTGCGGCCAATGAATGACCGTGCACCCGTGCTAAGGTCGCGGCAATTCGTTTCAGGAGTATCCGCCATGTCACACAGCACAGAAGTCTTCCGTTCCCTGCTGTCTTCCACGCTTCAACAGGGCCGGGGCATTGCCAGCAAAGGGCACAGCAACCGCCCGGAGGAGCCGCTGGAGCTCTACGACATGGAAGGCTGCCCCTTCTGCCGGCTGGTTCGCGAAGCGCTAACCGATCTGGATCTGGACGTGATGATGTTCCCCTGCCCCAAAGGCGGTGACCGGTACCGC
>NZ_LWEZ01001390.1:0-2247 GCF_001634945.1 Alcanivorax sp. HI0044 | reverse complement strand
TGCACGTTCGGTAAATCTGCGGCAAGGTGACGCGCCCCATCAATGGAAATAATGCCATCGGTTTCACCGTGCCACTGCAGGATCGGCACGGTAATCTGCTTGAGATCCACCCCCAGGGGTTTGAGATGATTCAGGTACTCCTCCATCATGATGCGCGCGCCCTGAAAATGGCCTCGACGAGTCCGCTTGATGGTCCGCGCCAGCAGATCAGGATTGTTGAATACCGCCTGGTCCGACGCTGACATGCCCCGCGCCAGCATCTTGTAGAAGCGTTCCGGGGCCTTCTGTACCCCACGCACCCCCAGCCGTCCCACCAACATGAACAGGCGAGGATCGCGGCGGGAAATCTGCAGGCTCATCCGATGAATGGGNTCCAGCTTGTCCAGCTCCAGGTGATCTCCCGCCAGCGTCGTGCTCAGCAGGCCTAACCGGTCGAACAGCTCCGGATAGAGCGCCGCGGCGCACAGCGCATAAGGCCCACCACCACAGTACGCCGCCATGGGCGGTTTGCGGATATGCAGGTGCTCACACAAAAACTGGATATCCCGGCCAAGATCCTTGAACTGGTAATTACGCTTGTAGGTGGAAATGCCATAGCCGGGCCGGACGATCAAAATCATTCGCAGGCCTCGCTCACGGTACCAGTCTTCAAACACGGTATGATCAGGCATTGAGGCGCCCTGATTCTCCAGCGTCAGGACCGGCCTGCCTTTGGGGTCACCGTATTCGTACCAGCTCAACACCCGCCCATCCGCAAGGGTGACGGTGTATTCTTCGTCTTCATCCTGCAGTCGGGGCAAGCGGGCAGCCTGCACCAGCGCATGCCCCATGGCATGGCTAACCAGCTGCACCTGGCTGGTGATGTTGAGCTTTCCCATAACCGATTTCAGCTGGCTGCGGGCAGTGCTGATCTTGATGTTCAGCAATTGCGAGCTCTGTTGGAGATTTCCAACCTTGCACAGAAGGTGTAACAACCGGGATTCTGCTTCCGTGATACTGAACACGGAGCGCAGCATTTCTGGCGATGGTGTCACTACGCTGTGCCCCGCCAGCACCCAGACGATAGTGCGCACCTGGGCGATCGACCCGGGCGCATCCGATTTTTGCACCGGCAGGCACAACAAAGAAATGCCGTCCTGAGGCGAGGTGAGCAGCTGCGTATCTCGCCCTTCCGCGAGCCGGTTTACCCGCTCCAGAGCCTGTTTCAGTTCCCTGTCCGCAATACTCAAGGTGCCGTTTGCGCGCAGCTGGACAGGTCCATCCGCCAGCACCTGCTGCGCCACCGGATTGGATTCCAGCACCTGCAATTGCTCACCCAGCATCAGCATGGGCCAGGGCATCTGGTTGTACATGGCATTGAGCACGTTGGTGCGGTCNTCCAGCGCATGCATATAGGAGCTGGAGCGTACAGCTCGCTCAAGGTGCGAAATCAGGCCTTCCACTTCTGCACGACGCGGTGCCGGGCCAGGCACCAGGGCCGATTCTGCAGCCCCTGCTCGATGGGGAAGCCCTCTTCTACCTCCGTCCAACCGGCAATGGTATCCAGCAGTTCGACCCAGTCGCCCGGGGATAACGCGGTTTCATAGATCTTGCCGATCAACGCATCATTGTCGTTTTTCAAAACCGTCCCCGATTCGGTTAGCCATGAAATAGCATAGGCAGGGACCTGGTAAGCGGCAACCAAAAGGAGATGAAAAGGGAATCCTGAAGCGTGGGAGGGACTGGCAACGTGCCAGTATCTTCGACCACATAGCTGCCGGCACGCCTTTCAAACATCACGGCTTATGCTTCGTCCTCTCCTTGTGTATTCAGGTAGCGAACTCCCGTGAGCCGTTCGGACTCGTCCCATAACCGTTGCGCCAGGCCTTCGTTATCCGTGATTTTTCGGGCAAAGGCCTGTGCCGGGTAGCCTCGCAGCTCGAGAATTTTTCCATCCGGGCCGTAATAGCCTCCGGAAATCACATCATCGCTGGTGGCCGCCATCACCCCCGGCAGGCAGCCCATCTCTGCCGGCTGGGCCATAAATTTGTTGAACAGCCCGCCGCCGGGAATGGTGTCCTGCAGATGGGTCGCCGAGTAGCCAGGATGGGCTGCCATTACCTGAATGTTTGAGCCGCGTTTGCGCAAACGGCGGTGCAGATCCTTGGCAAAAATCAGATTGGCCAGCTTGCTCTGGCAATAGAACGGCCAGCGGGAATAACGCTTCTCCGCATTGAGATTCCCCCACATAATCTTTCCGCTACGGTG
>NZ_LWEZ01001389.1:0-3162 GCF_001634945.1 Alcanivorax sp. HI0044 | reverse complement strand
GTCGGCGAGCAATTGGCTTGCGTCGGCAGCCCGCTTTTCGCCCAGATAGGTGGAGGCCCAGGACAACGTAGAGGTAATGCGTTCGTCGGCATCCATGCCGGCAAGCTGGTTGCGGGCGGCAGAGAGCGCAGCGGGCGCCTCTGTCGGTGCGCGGGGCGTGGCAACGGCGGGGGTTTCATAGACCTTAGTCTTTGATGAAGGAGTGGTGGAGCAGCCGGCCACTACAGCGGCAGCCAGAAATGCTGCCAGATAAGCCTTTCTAAATTCCATGGCGAGGTTCGTATTACCAGAATGAAGCGGCTATTGTAGGCGCTTTCCGGGCGTCTTAACACTTGAGTAGTGCACGAATATGAGCGGGACTTTGTTTATTGTCAGTACACCGATCGGACATTTGGATGACATTACCCGTCGGGCGATTGACGTACTGGCCGAGGTGGACTGGATTGCGGCGGAGGACACCCGGCATAGCCAACGGATGCTTGATCAGTTGGGTATCCGCAATCGCATGATCAGTTGCCATGACCACAATGAAAGCCAGCGTAGTGATGAGTTGGTGGCGCGGTTGCAGGGCGGTGAGCAGGGCGCGCTGATCAGTGATGCGGGGACGCCGTTGATTAGTGATCCCGGCTACAGGCTGGTTCGCGCCTGCCAGGAGGCACAGGTAAGCGTGGTGCCTGTTCCGGGTGCGTCAGCGTTGTTGGCTGCATTGGCGGCAGCGGGACAGCCTTCCGATCGTTTCCTGTTCGAAGGCTTTGTACCAGCCAAGGGCGCGCCGCGTCAGCAAGCCATTGCGCGCCTGGCGGCCCTGTCAGTCACAAGTATTATCTACGAGGCGCCTCACCGGGTGCAGTCCTTCCTGGAAGCCCTGAACGGGCTGGTTGAAAAAGATCGTGAAATTACCCTGTGCCGTGAGCTGACCAAGCAATTTGAAACGATTCGGCGTGGCCCGGTGGGTGAAATCTGCGATTGGGTGGCGTCGGACAGCAACCAGCGACGCGGCGAGCTGGTGCTGGTGCTGTCGCCGCTGGCGCAATCTTCCGCGTGGACAGAAAAAGACGAGGCGTTGGCGAAAAGCCTGTTGACTGAGTTGCCGGTGTCACGGGTGGCCAAAATCATGGCGGCCCATACCGGGCTGAAGCGCCAGGAGCTATATGCGCTGTTAGAGGCAATGAACAATTAATATTTAATAATGAATAACTTGCGATCCCGTTTGGTCGTTTTTCAGGCATAAGAGGCTGCGCTCAACTTTGGGGTGCGTGGCCTTTTGCGCTTCAAGATCAGAAAACCTGGTCCGCGCAGCTATTAATTATTCACTATTAATTATTAACTGTTTAGACTCCGCCCCGGACCGGTTAGGCAGTCGCTGGCGGCGATTCTTTTGCAGGATGGCCGCTGGAGGAAAGTCCGGGCTCCACAGGGCAGGGTGCCAGGTAACGCCTGGGGGCCACACTGGGAACGGTGTGGCTACGGCTAGTGCCACAGAGAAGATACCGCCTGTTCCGTCCTCGTGTCGGAACCGGTAAGGGTGAAAAGGTGCGGTAAGAGCGCACCGCGCCGCTGGCAACAGCGGTGGCAGGGTAAACCCCACCCGGAGCAAGACCAAATAGGGATCCGTTGGCGTGGCCCGCGCTGGATCCGGGTAGGTTGCTAGAGGTTTGTGGCGACGCAAACCCGAGATGAATGACTGTCCACGACAGAACCCGGCTTATCGACCGGTCCACCTTATTCCCTATGCGTTGCAAGTGACGAGAAGCGAAGGCTAGCAAGGTTTTCGTGTCTCGTTGCTTGTTATTCGCAATCCTTTCCCTTCTTGATCTGGGTCATGATGCAAAAATGATGTGCCGCTAGGCTTGCCCGCTCACGCAGTTCGGAGCTCGGCATGGCACAGGTGGATACTCTTTTTAGTGAAAATGGCCATGAAGTGCTGCGCTTTGCCGACCTGGTGGTGGGCGAGGGCGTGCAGGCCAACCAGTTCTGTATTCGCCATAACGACCGGGCGGCGCTGATCGACCCCGGTGGCGATCTCACCTATACCCCTTTAACCATTGCGCTCAGCCGTCGCGTTAATCTGGACGGGCTGGAGTATATTCTTGCGTCCCATCAGGACCCGGACATCATCGCATCGCTGCCGCGCTGGTTAATGCATACCCGTTGTCAGGTGGTGGTTAGTCGTCTGTGGGCGCGCTTTCTGCCGCACCTGGCATCGTCCTATGTCACCGGCAAGATGGGGGAGCAGCTGCAGGCGCGGATTCTGGGGGTTGCCGATGAAGGCAAGGTGTTGCCTTTTGCCGGTACCGAGCTGTGGGTGCTGCCGGCGCATTTTCTGCATTCAGTGGGCAATTTCAGCTTCTATGATCCGCTCAGTGGCATCCTCTTTTCCGGTGACGTGGGTGCCAGCCTGGGTGGCGAAGAGGGGCGGGTGGATAACTTTGCAGACCATTGCCACAGCATGCAGGGCTTCCATCGGCGTTACATGGCCAGCAATCGGGCCTGCCGGCTGTGGGTGGCGATGGTGCGCAAGCTCTCGCCGCGGATGATTGTGCCTCAACATGGTGGCTACTTTGAGGGAGATAAGGTGGGCCACTTTCTGGGCTGGCTGGCGCAGCTGGAGTGCGGCGTGGACTTGCTGGATAGCGGTAACTATCGGCTTCCTTCAGCGGATTGCTAATGCGTTCTGCTAATAGTGGTATATAAATAAAGTTAGTAATAACTAATCTGTCTAACACTTAAAGTGCTTTCTCATCTGCGCGTCCCAGCGCTCTGATTCGTCACGGAACTCCTTCCGTCTATCGTTTCTCTGCACCCTTTCTTTTGCCCAAATGGGCCGCTAACAGGCTGATTTATCTGGAAATTCTTTTACGTTTCCCGGTGCCGTCACGCTTGACTTGGGCTTTGCAGTGGCCCTAGAGTGTCTCAATGTGGTGAAAAGTGGGAAAAAGTGGGAATTTCTTAGTGGCCGGTGTCACGAAGTGGGGCAAAAGCCCCGGGAAGGAACCGCATAACCAAGAGCAAGAGGACGGCCAGTGTTTACTGGGAGCGCAGCACTCAATCTGGATGCCAAAGGGCGGCTAACCATGCCGACCCGGTACCGTGCGTCGTTGATCGACACGTGCGGCGGCCAGCTTGTGCTCACGCTGCACCCGTTCGATGACTGTCTGGCGC
>NZ_LWEZ01001388.1:0-670 GCF_001634945.1 Alcanivorax sp. HI0044 | reverse complement strand
CCTCTCCATCAATCGCTACAAGGAAGTGGTGTACGAAGAGGAAGAGTACGAAGACCCGAAAGTGATCCTCAAACGGCTAATGGCGCTGGAAGAAGAAATTATGGGCGATTTGAAGGATTTGGAGGGGATGCTGTGAGTTGGCCGATGAGACAGATTGTCGATGTGGCAGATATTTTGTCAGGAAATGCATGGAAGTCGGCTAACTTTTCTTCAGATCCCAGCGTTGGTTTACCAGTTATCAGGATTCAAAATGTCTCAGATACAAAAACTGACTTTGTGTATTGGGATGGTGAACCTCTTGATAAGTATATAATAAAGAATGGAGACCTCTTACTGAGCCTTTCAGGAAATGTAAAACTTTGTCAGTGGCAATATGGAGAAGCATTATTAAACCAACGTGTTGTTAGGCTTTCTCCAAGAGCAGGGGTAGATACACGTTATTTTTATTGGTCCTTAAGAAGAGTTGTACAAAAAATTGAGGCTTTGGCAAAGCATGCAGTAATTGCAAATGTTTCTGTGTCAGATTTAAAGTCATTTGAAATTCCCCTCCCACCCCTAACTGAACAAAAACGCATCGCCAACATCCTCGACAAAGCCGACGCCATCCGCCACAAACGCCAGCAAGCCATCCAACTCGCCGACGAATTCCTCCGCGCCGTGTTTCTGGATA
>NZ_LWEZ01001387.1:0-1711 GCF_001634945.1 Alcanivorax sp. HI0044 | reverse complement strand
CAGAATGCTGGCTGATTAAACCGCATTAGTGGAAACGAAACACGCAAGGAATTCAATATGGCCTCCATTCCTACAACAATTTTGAAGCTACTTTTTCGCGCCGGCATGAAGCGTGATATACGCGACCCGGACAAACTGGTAAGACATCTTCGCAGGGTGATGAACGCGCCTTTGGCCCCCTCTCTGCTGCCACGCGGAGTGCGACTCAAGCGAGGCAAGGTTGCAGGAATAGCTGGCCACTGGCTAGGCACCGCAGACCCACAAATCACCATACTCTACCTGCATGGTGGCGCCTTCATCGGCGGGCGGCTTGATACCTATCACCACTTTTGTGGCCGTTTGGCTCACGCCCTGAATGCGCGGGTCTTTCTTCCGGATTACCGACTAGCCCCTGAGCACCCCTTCCCGGCAGCAACGGATGACGCCTTTAATGTGTATCGTGAACTGATCGCAGACCCTCGCCCTGTGGTCATTGCGGGAGACTCTGCGGGAGGCAACCTGACGTTAGTCACATTGCTGCGTGCCCGTGATCAGCTGCTGAAAATGCCGGCTTGCGCCCTCGCCATTTCGCCGGCATCGGATGCGCGAGGCACCCTGATGTCCAGACAGGCGAATAGCGACAGCGATACCATGCTTTCCCATGGCATGATTGAGGTGGCAACGGATATCTATCTGGCCGGCGCGGACCCCGCTCACCCGTATGCCTCACCAATCACCGCGGATTTCACCGGCTTGCCCCCTCTACTTTTCACTGTCAGTAGCGAAGAGTGTCTGCGCGACGATACCCATGCAGCAGCACAATGCGCGCGAGATGCGGGGGTGCCCGTGCAGGTTCTGGAGCGCGATGATATGCCGCACGTGTGGCCCGTATTCACCTTTTTGCTACCAGAGGCAAAGCAGGACTTCCCTACCATCGTCCGAATTCTGGAAAAGTATCTGACCAGCAATAACGTCGGCAAAGCCCCATCCCAAACGGTCAATGCTAGCGATAGCGCCATAGTTGAGGTTGCATCATGAATATGGCTGCTGTTGCAATCCATAACCCTCGTCCCAGCGTTACTCCTGATCATGAAGTCATTATCATCGGCGCGGGAATTTCTGGAATTGGTGCGGCAATCCAGCTGCGTGCCGATGGCATCAAAGATATCTTGATCCTTGAGCGAAGCAAGGATGTGGGAGGAACCTGGCGCGACAACCGTTATCCGGGAATCGCTGTCGACATTACCTCGTTTACCTATTCATTTTCCTTCGAACAAAACGCAAATTGGTCTCGCGTTTTTGCGCCGGGAAACGAGCTTTACCAGTATACAAGACAGGTAACAAGCAAGTATGGCATCTACCCACTGATTCGCTTTGGTGTCGAAGTCGCTAGCGCCCGTTTTGATCTCGACAGCCATGTCTGGTTGATCGATCTTACGGATGGCAGGCGACTTAGTGCACGCCATATTGTCTCGGCCTGTGGCGGTTTGATATCACCCAAGATGCCAGATATTGAAGGGCTTGATACGTTCCAGGGCAATGTCATTCACACTGCACGCTGGCCAGATGACCTTGATCTTAGTGACAAGCGAGTAGCGGTAATAGGCACTGGCGCCACTGCAGTGCAACTGATTCCGAAAATTGCCGGCAAGGCCCGCCAATTGGATGTCTACCAGCGCACCCCCATCTGGGTACTGAAAAAACCCGATCATAGCCTGCCCGGCTGGCTCAA
>NZ_LWEZ01001386.1:0-816 GCF_001634945.1 Alcanivorax sp. HI0044 | reverse complement strand
CTTCCTTGACGCGATCACCCACCTTGACACTGATTGCAGCAACTTTTCCGCCCTGGGGCGCTGGCACTTCCACTGTTGCCTTGTCGGATTCCAGCACAATAATGGTGTCTTCGGCGTTAATGGTATCGCCAACTTTCACGCTGATCTCGATGACATCAACAGGATCACTGCTGCCCACATCGGGAACATGAATTTGCGTTTTACTCACACCTGAACTCCTTATAGTGAGATCACTGATCGATAATCAGTGATGGGTGCGATCAATGCATCACCGGATAGGGTTTATCCGTATTGATGCCATATTTCTCAATGGCCTGTTTCACCACCGCAGCCTCAACCTTGCCCTCTTTGCGCAAGGCATTCAGTGCCGCCAGCACCACGAAGTAACGATCCACTTCAAAGAAATGGCGTAACTTCTGGCGTGAGTCGCTGCGCCCGAAACCATCGGTACCCAGCACCGAATACGGGGCTTTCACCCAGGGGCGAATCTGGTCGGCAAAGGCGCGCATGTAATCAGTGGATGCGATCACTGGCCCGGCGCGACCCTCCAGGCATTTCTCTACCCAGTTAGGCCCTCGCTCTTTTTCCGGGTTGAGCATATCGTCGCGGTCCAGCTGAAGCCCTTCACGACGCAGCTCGTTGAAGCTGGTGACGCTCCACACATCCGCCGCCACACCGAAATCCTCTCGCAGCAAGTCCGCCGCCGCTTCCACTTCGCGCAATATCGTACCGCTGCCGAGCAGCTGAACCCGCAGGGTTTTCTTTGCTTTCGGTTTGCCTTCACGCAGCAGATACATGCCTTTGCGGATGCCTTCT
>NZ_LWEZ01001385.1:0-2095 GCF_001634945.1 Alcanivorax sp. HI0044 | reverse complement strand
GCCATGGCAGAAATGATTTACGGTCGAGGCGCCCGCGCCCCGAGCAAACTGAGCATCTGAGGCGGTTATGAGCAAAGCACCCATGAACATCAATTTTATGGCCGCCCGCAAACCGCTGGGCATCCTGTCGCTGGCGCTGGTGATTATTTCCGTGGCGCTGTTGCTGACCCGAGGCCTGAACCTGGGGCTGGATTTCACCGGGGGGACTACCGTGGTAGTAAAAAGCCCGGTGGATGTGGAGCTGTCTCAGGCACGGGAAGATTTGGCGCAGGCAGGTTTCGGTGATGCCGTGGTACAGCACTACGGTTCCCCCAAGGAAGTGAATATCCGGGTCGCACCAAAGGATGACGTGGACGCGGACAAGGTGGGCCACAACGTCTTCAATGTGCTGAAAGAGCACAATGCGGATCTGGAACTGCTGAAAGTGGAATTTGTGGGCCCTCAGGTTGGTGACGAACTGCGTGACGAATCCGGTACCGCCATGTTGCTGGCGCTTGGCCTTATGATGGTCTATGTGTGGTTCCGCTTCTCCAACAAGTTTGGCGTGGCTACCGTACTCGCGCTGTTCCACGATGTAATCATCGTGCTGGGTCTGTTTTCGCTGGTGCAGTGGCCGTTCGACCTGACGGTGCTGGCGGCGGTGTTGGCATTGATCGGTTACTCGCTCAATGACTCCATTGTAGTGGCCGACCGCATTCGTGAAGATTTCCGCAATTCCCGGCAGACGGATCCGGTGGCTATTATCAATGGCGCGGTAAACCAGACGTTGACCCGCACGATCAATACTTCTGTGACGACCCTGTTGGTATTGGTGGCGTTGTACTTCTTTGGTGGTGAAGTCATGCGCGCTTTTTCGGAAGCTCTGCTGGTGGGTGTGGCGGTAGGTACCTACTCGTCGATTTATGTGGTTACGAATATTCTCTTCATGATGAAGGTCAGCAAGGAAGACTTCATGATTCCGGAACCGGAAGAAGTGGATGAAATGCCATAACGGCAATTGATCATTGATAGTGGTTAATTGATAGTAAAAGGCCGTGATTCGTCACGGCCTTTTTGCTTTTCAGGCTGGCGGTGTTGGCACCGCAATGTTGGAGATAATCATGAAAAAAATGCTGACCGTACTGCTGCTGTCTTTCCTGTCGGTAACCGCACAGGCATCGGAACAGGCGGACAAGACGGCTGCAGCCAAAGAGGTGCTGGAATCCAGTAATGCCAAAGCCATTTTCAGTGAAGCCCGGCGACAGATTGAAGGCATGACCGATCAGGCCCTGACGCAAACCATCCCGGCGGACAACAAGGCCATGATGGAGCGCTATACCTCGCGGGTGCAGACCATTCTGGAAGAGGGGCTGGACTGGGGTGCCATGGAAGAGCAGATGCTGGCGATTTATCAGCGTACCTTTTCCCTGCAGGAGCTGCGGGACATGGCCGAGTTTTATCAGTCGGAAAGTGGCCGGGCGATCATGAAAAAGATGCCCCAGGTAATGGCTGAATCGGTACAGATTTCCCAGCGCCAGATGCAGCATGTGATGCCGTCCTTGCAGCAGATGTTTTCCGATATGGAAGCGGAGCTGGCCCAGGCCGGCGCACAAAAAGATGCGCAGAAACCGTAATCGCAAAAACCGGTATGGGGCGTCGATCCAGGTGTAATCGTCATCCGGCGTTTGACTCAGGACGAGGCGGGCCGGTTGGGTGCTGTTAGGCCCAAGCCGGCCCATTTTTTTATGGTTCATCGCTGAATTGAGTGATCAGCCGGCTTCAGAACTTGTCTCATTATCCCGCCTTGGCCGCCGCTGGACGCCGGATGCCTGACGACGGACGCGGGCATTCAAAACCTGAAAACCTTGCCCGTCACACCCTCTGTGCAAAATGCATTACCCGGTTATTGCCTTAATGATGGCCCTGACAATTCCTCAAAATACCTCTCAAAAGCGATGCCGGAATAACGACAACGTCTCAGGCTATGGAGATTTACGTCAGGCATCCGGCGTCTAGCGTTTGGCAAAGTGCCGGGTATTCGGGATAAACCCGGCACATGGCGAGAAGCGTGTTATTCAGAGGCTCCTTAACTGAAGTTTTGTTTCTCCATCCAGGG
>NZ_LWEZ01001384.1:0-7375 GCF_001634945.1 Alcanivorax sp. HI0044 | reverse complement strand
GTCACAATCCATTCTCTTCGCCAGCGGCTTAACAACTTTGGGTGTATGCCTAGCTTGCCAGCTAGTGCGGACTGTGTCTGCGTGGTGGATAGCGAGGCCTGCACGGCCTCGCGTTTGAAATCATCGCTGAAGTAGCGCTTGGCTTTGTATTTCATGACACCTTCTCTCCAAATGAAGGTGTCTACTTTTTCCGGGGCATTCCAGCGCCGCGGTGGAGGGGGAGTAGATTCACTGAAACGTTAAGGGCCGCGCTCAGGTTTCTGGTGCGGTCCTTTAAAAACAAGCAATTGCCGAGATCATTTGAGGAGCTGTCAACTGTCCACTATCAACTGTCAATTGCTTTGATCATCTCCGCCAGATCCACGGCATCAAAATGCTCCTGGTGACGACAGAAGTCACAGGTCAGAGTCACCTCGCCGTCTTCGTCCAGTAATTGCTGCAGCTCCTGATTGCCCAGGGAAATCAGTGCATTGCGGTTACGATCCCGGGAGCAGGTGCAGCCGAATTGCAGTGGCTGGGCGTCCGGTAGCTGGGGCGGGGTGTCATGGAACAGCCGGTGGAGGATAGTTTGGTCATCCAGATTCAGCAGTTCTTCCATTTGCAGGGTGCTGGCCAGTGCATCCAGGTGTTCCCACATCTGGTTGTTGCCGTCGGTGGTGGCAAGCTGGTTGGGCAGGCGTTGCAATAACAGGCCCGCGGCGCGGTTGTTGCCGCTGGCGAGCCACAGGCGGGTCGGTAGCTGTTCGGACTGCTGGAAATAGCCTTGCAGGCATGCCGCCAGGGTGTCGCCGCTGAGCGGGACGATGCCCTGGTACTGGCGGCCCTGATCCGGGGTGATGGTAATCACCATGGTGCCTTCGCCGATCAGTGTCTGAATGTCGCCATGACTCCAGTCCTGGCCGTCACTGTGGCGGGCCAGTGCGCGCAGCTCGCCGTCGTGGCTGCATTCGGCCAATAGCAGCGATACCGGGCCCTTGCCCTGGGCCTGCAGGGCCAGCCGGCCCTTGAATTTGAGGGTGCTGGCCAGCAGGGCCACGGCGGCCACGGCCTCGCCGATCAGCCCCTGTACGGCCAGCGGGTAGTTGTGGCCTTCAAGGATACGGCTGACGCTGCTTTCTACCTGTACCAGCTCGCCACGAATGTCGGAGTCGGGGAAAAGGAAGCGCTGCTTGTGGTCTTGCATGATGATGTCCTGAGGTTGGTCGCGGTGACGTCACCGTGAAAATCGTTATTCGAGATTGTCTCGCTTGAAGCGTTGGATATCCCGGCGTTCCTTTTTACTGGGTTTGTGGTCCGGGGCGGCGGTGGCGGCCCGGGCCAGTTTTCGCTGTTCGCTGTTCATCTCCCGTTTGGCCACGCTTTGCGGGGTTTCTTCATAGAGCGTCTGGGCCACCTTGGCCGGGCCGCGCTTGCTACTCAGATCGCGGACGATGACCTCGAAATGTTCGGTACCCTTGGTAATGGTCACCGTCTGGCCGGGTTGCACCGCCTTGCTGGGCTTGGTGCGGTTGCCATCGATGTGGATCTTGCCGCCTTCCACGGCGGTTTTGGCCAGGGTGCGGGTCTTGAAGAACCGGGCGGCCCAGAGCCAGGAATCTATGCGTACGCTTTCCATCGGTTTCCCCACACCTGGCCGTCAGGGCAGCACGGCCAGGAAATCATCAATGGCCGGGAACGGGTCCGTATCAAGCCGTTTGGGCAGGCTGGAATCCGGGTGCAGAATACTCACCGGCTGGCCGATGCCGTATTGCCGGGCGCTGTGCAGCACTGGCAAGGAGTCGTCCACCAGCAGGGCTCGGCCCGGTTCGAAGGGCAGGTGTCGCTGCAGGTGCTGCCAGAACGCCTGGGCCTCCTTGGGGTGGCCGTAGTCGTGGCTGGATACCAGTTCGTCAAAATACTGGTCAATGCCGGTGCGCTCTATCTTTAAATGCAGCGCATCGCGGTGGGCATTGGTCACCATGATCACTTGCTTGTCCGAGTCTTGCAGATGTTGCAGAAAGGCTTCGGCTCCCGGCCGCACGGAGATGCGGTCGCCGGCGGCTCTTTTCAAGCCGGCAATTTCCAGACCCAGCTCGGCGGTCCAGAAATCCAGGCAGTACCAGTTCAGGGTGCCTTGGTGGCTGGTGATCCAGTCGTGGATGATGCGGTTGGCCTCGGCCTGCTCCAGACCCAGTTGCCGGGCGTAGCAGTCGGGCACGTGTTGTTGCCAGAACCAGTTGTCAAAGTGCAGGTCCAGCAGGGTGCCGTCCATATCCAGCAGCACAGTGTCGACGGATTGCCAGTCAATCATGAATTTCCTGCGTGTTCGGGTTAGTCTTGCCTGCAATAGCGGGCTCAGAGGTAATTATGGATGAGAAACCGGAGATTCTCGACACCCGGCTGATAGCAAAGAGCCGCCTGTTCGGGATCGAAGAACTTCACCTGCGCTTTTCCAACGGCGTGGAGCGCACCTACGAGCGCCTGCGTACGCCGCCGATTGCGGCGGTGATGATGGTGCCGTTGCTGGATGACGACACCGTGGTGATGATTCGGGAATATGGCGCGGGGACAGAGAGTTATGAGTTGACCCTGCCCAAGGGAGCTTACGAACACGGTGAAGACTGGCGCGACGCGGCCAACCGGGAGTTGAAGGAAGAGGCGGGTTACGGCGCTCGCCGTCTCACGCTAATGAAGGACATGACCCTGTCGCCGGGTTATATGGGCCACCGCATCAAGGTGGTGCTGGCTGAAGATCTCTACGAAGAATCCCTGCCCGGCGATGAACCGGAAGAGCTGGAAGTGCTCACCTGGAAACTGTCAGAGCTGGATCGTTTGATAGAACGGGACGATGTGACCGAGGCGCGGGTGATCGCAGCGTTATTAATGACCAAGCGGTTGCTGGAGCAACGTCGATAATTGAGCTGTAGGAGCGCCGCTCCTGCAGGTGCCAAAATCTGAATCACAGGAAAAAGAAATGACCGACTTAAATGCCCTGCTGGACCCGCTTGCCGAGATTGCCCGTGAAGCGGGGCGAGCGATTCTTGACGTCTATGAGCGTGATGATCTGGGGGTAGAAACCAAGGATGACAAGTCGCCCATTACCGAGGCGGATATGGCGGCGCACAAGATCATTGAAGCCCGCCTGCAGGCGCTGACACCGGAGATTCCGGTGTTTTCCGAAGAGTCCGGCGGCATTGCCTATGCGGATCGCAAGGACTGGCCGCGTTTCTGGCTGGTGGACCCGCTGGATGGCACCAAGGAATTCATCAAGCGTAATGGCGAGTTCACCGTGAACATCGCCCTGGTGGAAGGCGATACCCCGGTACTGGGCGTGGTGCATGTGCCGGTAACGGCGGTGACCTATCTGGGTGGTCAGGGTGTGGGTGCCTTTAAAGAGCACAACGGTGACCGCGGGGCGATTCAATGCCGTGCCCGCACCACCCCGGTGGTGATGGTGGCCAGCCGTAGTCATGGTGGCGAGGCGGTGGAAAAGCTGGAAGCCTTTATCCGGGAAGAAATTGGTGAAGTGGAGCGCGCTTCCATGGGCTCCTCCCTGAAACTGTGCCTGGTGGCGGAAGGCAGCGCGGACATCTACCCGCGTCTGGCTCCCACCAGCGAATGGGATACCGCCGCCGCCCATGCGGTGGTAGCCGCCGCTGGTGGCGTAGTGGTGAACACCGCCTTCGAGCCGCTGCAGTACAACAAGGAAGATATTCTCAACCCGCACTTCCTGGTGTTGGGGCAGAGTATTGAAGAGTGGCGTTTTATCGCCGCGGCGATTGGGTGAATGTCGGACGTCAGACGTCAGACGCAAAAAACCAAGGAGTTTCCATGAGCGCAATGCGTGAACTGCGGTTTGTCAGCGAGGGGCAGTCCTGCCGGGGAGATCTTTACCTGCCGGAAGGCGAGGGGCCTTTCCTGACGGTGGTTATGGGGCACGGCTTTGGGCTCACCAAGGAATGCGGGTTGGCGCCGTTTCGCGACGCCTTTGTGCAAGCCGGTTATGCGGTATTCCTGTTCGATTATCGCCACTTTGGCGAAAGTGAGGGGATGCCGCGGCAGGTGCTGTTACCCAACCGGGAAGTGGCGGACTGGCAGGCAGCACTGGCCTGTGTGCGCAAGCTGGATGAAGTGGATAACCAACGCATCGTGCTGTGGGGCACTTCCTTCGGTGGCGGCCTGGTCACAGCGGTGGCCGCTCGTGAATCGGTGGCCGGCATTATTGCCCAGTGCCCGATGATGGATGGCATGGCATCGGTGCTGGAGGTAATTCGTTATGCCGGCATTGGGCAGGCGCTGAAAATGACGGGCATTGGTCTGTGGGATGTGGGCAGCAGTGCGTTGGGGCTGGGGCCGAAAATGCTGCCTTCAGCCGGTCGGCCTGGTGAGCTTGCTGCCATGTCCAGCCATGACGCCTATGACGGCTATACCGCGCTGATGCCGGACAATGTGCCCAATGAAGTGGCGGGGCGGATCGCGTTGGCGTTGCCGCTATTCCGGCCGGTGGCTCAGGCCAGCAGGGTCACCTGCCCGGCGCTGATCCTGATTTGCGAAACCGATACGGTGGCGCCGGCCAGCGCCGCAGAAAAAGCGGCCGCGGCCATGGCAAGGCCCAGCGTGAAGCGCTACCCGGTGGGCCATTTTGATGTCTATCAGGGTGAGGCCCGGGAGATCAGTCTGGCGGATCAACTGGCGTTTTTGCGGGACCTGGAAGGCTAAACGCTCAAGGTACTTAAAAAGGCAGAAGGGCTGCCAAATCCAGCGATAGCTGGTTGGAGACCATCACCGCGCTGGTCGCCACCAGGCTCAGGTTGATGGCGGGCAGCACCAGGCCAATGGCCAGCAGGTTAACGGCGCTGGGTTGCCGAATGCGACCGCTCCACAGCACCAGGCTAATCAGGGCTGCGCAGGAAAGAGGAATCCAGAGCCAGGGGTGTGCTGCTGCGGTATGCCACAGGTTTTCAAGGTTTAACATGCCAGTACCCGTTTCATTATAGTCATTGGCGGGACCGTATTGGCGGTGCCCGGGGTGGCCTCCCCCGAGGCCAGAAGCGAGTATGCACACCCGGTTATGTAACCAGTGTGTTAAAGGTCACAAAAAAATAATGGCACTTTGACATTGGTTCTGATGTACCAGATTTCTATGAAAATCAATGAGTAATGTCCATATGCAGATAAATGAACCTGGGCGAGTGACAGGGCGGCAAGGCCGCAAAGGGGTGGTCTGCTGGTTGGGGCGGGTGGCGCTGTTGCTGAGCCTGGTTGCAACAGTAAGGGCGGATGATTTCAATTACTCCGCCGAGCAGTTTGCCTTGATTGCCGGCTATGAGTCCTGTGTTCGCCAGTTGGCTGCCAACCTGGGCAGTGATCAGCGCGATGCGCTAACGGACAAGTTGTTGCGCAGTAAAGGCATCAGCTACCAGCCGCGCCGAGTGGAGAACGACCGACGGCTGTGGGCCTACCCGGAGTATGCTACCCAGCGTCGGACCCAGAGTTACATGATTCAAGCCTTCAAACAGGACTGCCTGGAGCAGAACGCTGGCCGTTACTGATCAAGGTGGCCTTGTTTGGCGGAGCGGCTAACGCCAGTGTTTATGCCGGTTGCGCCTCGCTTTCGTCCGTAGCGGCAGTTTTTCCGGGCTCCAGAGCCAATTAACGGCCCGTTTTGGCCTTTTCTCATCCCCTCCAGTACGGCTATTCTGTCATCCATTGAACCGTGCCATTGAGCAATGTCAATGTTTGCACTGCGAGGATCTGGCAGCCTGAATGGCTGGAGGTAAAGAATATGTCCAATAAACACGTTGATGTACTGATTGTTGGCGCCGGCCTTTCCGGTATTGGTGCCGCTTGCCATTTGACCCGCAAGGCGCCGAATCGCACTTACGCGATTCTCGAACGCCGTGAACGTATCGGCGGGACCTGGGATCTTTTCAAATACCCGGGCATTCGTTCTGATTCCGACATGTTCACCCTGGGCTACAGCTTTCGCCCCTGGACCGAGCCCAAGGTGCTGGCCGATGGCAACTCTATTCGCCAGTACGTGGAAGACACGGCGGAAGAGTACGGCGTCAAAAAACATATCCGTTTTGGCCGCAAGGTAATCAAGGCGAACTGGTCCAGTGCTGACAATCATTGGGCGGTGGAAACCACCAACGAAAAAACCGGCGAACAGGAAACCTATACCGCTAACTTCCTGTTCTCCTGTAGTGGTTACTATAACTACGACGAAGGCTACAAGCCGGATTTCCCGGGTGAGAAAGACTTCAAAGGCCAGGTGGTGCATCCGCAGCACTGGCCGGAAAATCTGGATTACAAAGGCAAGAAAGTGGTGGTGATTGGTTCCGGCGCTACCGCTGTGACGCTGGTGCCGGCTATGGCCAAAGAGGGCGCCCAGGTCACCATGCTGCAGCGTTCGCCGACCTATATTGCTACGGTGCCGGAAGTGGACCCGATCTCGGTGGGCATGCGTCGTTTCCTGCCGGAGATGATGGTTTACCGGTTGGCGAGGGCGCGGAACATCGGCCTTCAGCGTCTGATCTTCAAATTGTCCAAGCAGCGTCCCAAGCTGGTTCGTCGTGCCCTGTTGGCTGCCGCCAAGCGTCAGCTGGGTGATGATGTAGATATGACCCATTTCCGCCCCAGCTACAATCCGTGGGATGAGCGTTTGTGCGCGGTGCCCAATGGTGACTTGTTCAAGACCTTGCGCCGGGGTGAGGCCGAAGTGGTGACCGATCACATCGAGCGGTTTACCGAAACCGGTATTCTGCTTAAATCCGGCAAGGAGCTGGAAGCCGATATCATTATCACGGCCACGGGGCTGAATATTCAGATGCTCGGTGGGGTAGAAGGCACCATCGATGGCAAGCCAGTGGAACCGCGTGAGTCGCTGGTCTACAAAGGCATGATGTTGCGCGATGTGCCTAACATGGCGCTGGTGTTCGGTTACACCAACTCATCCTGGACCCTGAAAGCGGACCTGGTGTGTGAGTATGTCTGCCGTCTGCTCAATCATATGGAAAAGACCGGTGCCCAGACGGTGATCCCGCGTGACAAGGAGAACTGCATCACCGACGAAAACTTCCTTGGTATGCAGTCCGGTTACATCCAGCGCGCCAATGACCGTTTGCCGCGCCAGGGCTCCAAGCAGCCGTGGATGGTAGTGCAGAACTACATGGTCGATTTGCCCAAGTTACGTTTCGGCGCCATCGATGACGGTATTCTGGAGTTTGATAATTACCAGCAGGGCAAAAAGAAAGGGCTGGTGGCGTCGATGATCGGCTCTGTGACTGGCTGAGCAGGCGACGCGCGATAGCGCGCTTGAATTGATGTTGAGCGTAAATGAAAAAGCCGCGTCCAGAATCTGGGCGCGGCTTTTTCATTTACAACCAGAACAAAC
>NZ_LWEZ01001383.1:0-1082 GCF_001634945.1 Alcanivorax sp. HI0044 | reverse complement strand
GACGCGGCTATTTGGCGCGATCCGGCGCGCATAGCATCGGTAGATGGTCCGGCAATTGCAAGTCCGTGGCGGTGCCGCAATGAAAAGACCCCCTGAGCGGTACAAGAAGATAGACAGCGGTCATTTCACTCCGTTCATCGGTCATTTTCGGTAAAACGGCGCCAAGACATATTTTGAGACGGTTGCTATTCGTATGCTCTCACTTCGCTTTGCTACTATCAGCGCTTACATGACAGGGTGTCACCGCGCTGAAGATAAAACGTCACAAATAATCCATATACTCAAAATGCGCCGCCCTGGCCTGCATGGAGTAAGACTTTGAGCACTACGACAACACAGAAATCTTCCTATTCTCGCGAGGACCTCCTCGCCTGTGCGCACGGTGAGCTGTTTGGCCCCGGCAATGCGCGACTGCCTTTACCCAACATGCTGATGATGGACCGCATCACCCATATCAGCGAACAGGGCGGCAAATACGGCAAAGGCGAAATCGTTGCCGAGCTGGATATCCGGCCGGACCTCTGGTTCTTCGATTGCCACTTCGAAAGTGACCCGGTGATGCCGGGCTGCCTGGGCCTGGATGCCACCTGGCAATTGCTGGGCTTTTTCCTGGGCTGGGTGGGCAACCCGGGCCGTGGGCGCGCTCTGGGCGTGGGCAATGTGAAGTTTTCTGGCCAGGTGCTGCCCACTGCCAAGAAACTGACTTACCGAATCGACCTGAAACGGGTCATTTCCCGCAAACTGGTGCTCGGCCTGGCCGATGCCACCGTGTCCGTGGACGGGAAAGACATCTACCAGGCCGACGACCTGAAAGTTGGCCTGTTCACTTCCACCGACGGTTTTTAGGAGCGACTCATGCGCCGCGTAGTAATCACCGGGATGGGCATTGTCTCCTGTCTGGGCAACGACACAGACAGCGTCACCCGTTCATTGCGGGAAGGCCGCTCCGGTATTCGCTTTAAAGAGGAATACCAGGAAATCGGCATGCGCAGCCAGGTAGCAGGCACACCCACTATCCAGCTGGACGACTTCATTGACCGCAAGCCACGCCGCTTTATGGGCGATGCGGCTGCCTACGCCTA
>NZ_LWEZ01001382.1:0-1442 GCF_001634945.1 Alcanivorax sp. HI0044 | reverse complement strand
GAGTTGAATGCACCGCCGCATAGGATAACCTCCCGCTTGGCATGAGCTCTAACCAAACTTTTTGCGTGGCGATACTCGACACCAATAGCGCGAGCCCCATCAAACAGCACGCGGGTAACATGTGCATCGCTGCGAATGGTCAAGTTAGATCGACCCTCAGCAGGCTCAAGATAAGCACGCGCATTACTGCAACGGGAACCATCCTTCTGATAGGTGTAGTAATAGCCGACGCCTTCCTGATCAGGGCCGTTGAAGTCCCGATTGCGTCGATACCCCGCCTGTACTGATGCCTCGACAAACGCCGTACTCAACGGGTTTGTATAACGCCGCTCCGCCACATTGAGAGGGCCATCCTTACCATGGAATACTGCCGTACCCGGCACCGTCTCAGGCTCGTAATGTTCTGACTTACNAAAATACGGCAGCACCTCGGCGTATGACCAACCGTGACACCCCTGCCGTGCCCACTCGTCGTAATCCCTGGCGTGACCACGGATATAGACCTGGGCGTTAATCCCGCTCGAACCGCCAAGCATCTTGCCCCGCGGCTGGAACAACGAACGACCGTACATGTGACGCTGTGGCTCGGTATAGAACTGCCAGTTGAAACGGCGACTGAACATCAACTGCAAAAATCCCAGCGGCGTGTTGACGAAAGGGTTGCGGCGACTCTCCGGCCCGGCTTCGAGTAGCAACACCGAATAGAGGCCACTCTCGGACAAACGATTGGCTACCGCGCACCCTGCCGAGCCAGCGCCCACAACGATATAGTCGAATTCTTCAGTCGCCAGCCCGGTCAAACTTTTCATTAATTTTTTGCCGTCAGTTTGACCATCAACTTCGAATAACCGCGCACGAAGTTGGACTGTACACGCTCCGGCTCGCCAACCACTTCGATATTTTCGAAGCGCTTGAGCAGTTCTTCCCACAAAATGCGCAATTGCAGTTCGGCCAGGCGGTTACCCATACAACGATGAATACCGTAGCCAAAAGAAATATGGTTGCGTGCATCCTTGCGATCAATAATGAGTTGATCGGGGTTGTCAAACTTGCGTTCGTCTCGATTACCTGAGGCATACCACATTAACACCCGGTCCCCTTTCTTGATGGTCTGGCCACGAAGTTCTACGTCCTGTGTCGCGACCCTGCGCATGTTGGCCAGTGGAGTTTGCCAACGAATGATTTCCGAAACCATGTTCGGAATCAGGTCCGGATTAGCCTTCAGCTTGGTGAACTCCTCGGGGAATTGATTCAAGGCCAAGACACCACCGCTCATGGAATTCCTTGTGGTGTCATTGCCGCCAACGATGAGCAGAGCCAGATTCCCGATAAACTCCATCGGCCGATTGATCAGGTCTTTTGTGTCGTCGTTGCTCTGCAACATATTGATCAAGTCAAAACCGGGTTCTTCGCCGGCTGCACGACGTGCCTCCTTGTCTCGC
>NZ_LWEZ01001381.1:0-735 GCF_001634945.1 Alcanivorax sp. HI0044 | reverse complement strand
GCGGGCCCCTGGGCGCCGGTATCCCCTTTGGGTCCGGTGGCGCCATCAGCACCGGTAGGACCTTGCGGGCCGGCAGGGCCTTGCGGTCCGACTGCGCCAGTGGCACCGACGGGACCCGCAGGCCCTTGGGCGCCGGTATCCCCTTTGGGGCCGGTGGCGCCATCAGCACCGGTAGGACCTTGCGGGCCGGCAGGGCCTTGCGGTCCGACTGCGCCAGTGTCACCGACGGGACCCGCAGGCCCCTGGGCGCCGGTATCCCCTTTGGGGCCAGTTGCGCCATCAACACCGTCTGCGCCAGGAGGCCCCGCGTCACCGGTATCACCCTTGGGGCCAATCAATCCGCTATCCGGCCCAACCCACTCGCCGAATTCATTAATGACAAGGTCATCGGCGATGCTGATTGTGCGCGGTGTTATGTCGCCATTAACTTGTTCGGCTTCACGCGCCTGCAAGGCGTAGGGGACGCTACCGGTGGTAACCGCAAGGCGTGGCGTCATTTCGCTGTCGCCATCGATGGCCAGGCCCAGTTCTACCTGATCGCTGCCGAGTAAATCCTCGGGTAGCGGGTTGCTGGCGTCGTCGCCGAGAACCACGCTATAGCGGCCGTCTTCTGCGGTAATTACCTGGGTTTCAGTCCACAGTACCGCCCCGAGCCCCTGGGGGTCGGTGACTGTGCCGCCAGCGGTTTGATAGTCCGTGGTTCGCCCGGACATATCGTAAAGGGTAACCACCACA
>NZ_LWEZ01001380.1:0-1799 GCF_001634945.1 Alcanivorax sp. HI0044 | reverse complement strand
AATATCCCAGCACCCGGTAGAGCGCACCGGAGTCCAGAAGATGCCACCCCAGGCGAATCGCCACTAACCGGGCCACGGTGCCCTTGCCGGAGGAAACCGGCCCGTCAATCGTCAAAACAGGGGTCATTTCACCTCCAGCTTCAGGCCTGCATGGGTCGCCAACTGGGCGAACCCGGGGAAGCTGGTGGCCACGTTGGCACAATCATGAATGGTAATCGGGCCTGTCGCGCGCAGGGCCGCCATGGCAAAACTCATGGCGATGCGGTGATCACCGTGGGACTGGACCTCCCCACCACCGAACTCGCCCCCGGTGATACGAATGCCGTCTTCGAAGACTTCGTGGCTCACACCCAGCGCCGCCAGGCCATCGGCCATCACCTGGATGCGGTCGGATTCCTTCACCCGCAGCTCTTCCGCCCCGCGTAATATCGTCTCGCCTTCGGCGCAGGCCGCTGCGATGAAAATCGCCGGAAATTCGTCAATGGCCAGCGGCACCAGCGCTTCGGGGATCTCGATTCCCTTGAGCGGCGCCGCCTTGACGACCAGGTCTGCCACCGGCTCGCCGCCGGCATCTCGCTGATTTTCCAGGCGAATATCCGCCCCCATCAGTTTGAGAATATCGATCACACCGGTGCGAGTGGGGTTGATGCCCACGTGCGGCAAGGTCACTTCGCTGTCTGCCGCGATGGACGCGCCGACCAGGAAGAAGGCGGCCGACGAGATGTCCGCCGGCACTTCCAGGCTGCCGGCGGACAGTGTGCCACCGCCAGTCAGCGCGCTGGTGGGGCCGTCACGGCGCACCTCATAGCCAAAACCGCCCAGCATCCGCTCGGTATGGTCCCGGGTGGGCGCCGGTTCGGTCACCGACGTTTCTCCTTCGGCATACAAGCCACCCAGCAGAACTGCCGATTTTACCTGGGCGGAGGCCATTGGCAGGTCGTAATGGAAGCCCTTGAGGGGCTGACCACCGCGAATGCGCACCGGGGGACGCCCCTGCTCGCCTGTGGTGATCTGGGCGCCCATTTCCCGCAGCGGTTTGGCGACGCGCTCCATGGGGCGTTTGGACAGGGAGGCATCCCCGGTCAGCTCCACATCGAAGGCCTGGCCGGCCAGCAAGCCGGTCAGCAGGCGCATGGAGGTGCCCGAGTTGCCCATGTACAACGCTTTTCCCGGTGCCTTGAGGCCATGCAGCCCCACCCCGTGAATCGTCACCTGGCCGTTATGGGGGCCTTCAATCACCACCCCCATGTCGCGGAACGCCTGCAGGGTCGCCAGGGCATCTTCCCCTTCCAGAAAGCCTTCTACCTGGGTCACCCCTTCTGCCAGCGAACCAAGCATGATGGAGCGATGGGACATGGATTTGTCGCCGGGCACGCGCAGGCGGCCCTGTAGCTGACCACCCGGTGTGACCACAAAAGTGGGATTCCGGCCGGCGTCATTACTGTCTGTCATGGTTACGTCGTCACCTGCACACTGAACATGGTGGGCGCGCGTATAGGAGGTGCGCCCGTTCATAGCCAAAAAATGGGCCCGGGCGGTGTTCGCCCGAGTCATGATGCCCATCAGGGCATCGGAATCTTCATTTTCCACTGCCTGGCGGAAGCGGCCGATGCCATCGCTGAACTGGTCCAGCGCCTGCAGCAAGGCCGCCTTGTTTTCACGAAAGATGTCGTGCCACATCACCGGATCGGAGCTGGCAATGCGGGTGAAGTCGCGAAAACCGCCGGCAGCATAACGGAAGATCTCGGTGGAATCTCCCTGCCTGGCCAGCGTATCCACCAGCGAGAACGCCAACAGAT
>NZ_LWEZ01001379.1:0-1328 GCF_001634945.1 Alcanivorax sp. HI0044 | reverse complement strand
GCCTGGGCCAGTCGCTGGCCCAAATGGCCGCCGCCGACCCGGACAAGGACTTTGTCGGTATCGAAGTGCACCGTCCCGGCGTAGGGGCCTTGCTCATGGAAATCGAGCAGCGCAGCCTGAATAACCTGCGCAGTTACTGTGACGACGCGGTAGAGATTCTGGAGCTGTGCATTCCCGATAACAGCCTGGCGCGGGTGCAGCTGTACTTCCCGGATCCCTGGCACAAGAAAAAGCACCACAAGCGCCGCATCGTTCAGCCCGCCTGGGTGGCACTGGTACAACGCAAACTGCAACCCGGCGGTATTCTGCACATGGCCACGGACTGGGAAAACTATTCCGAACACATGATGGAAGTGATGAACACAGCCGAGGGGTTCAACAATGTGGCGGGGCCAGGCGTCTTCTCGCCGCGCCCGAGCTGGCGCCCGGAAACCAAGTTTGAGCGCCGCGGGGAAAAACTTGGCCACGGAGTCTGGGACTTGTTGTTCGAGAAAAGCGCTTAACAGTAAAGAATTCGGCCTAAAGGCGGGCAAAGAAAAACCGCAGCGCAGGCTGCGGTTTTTCTTTGCTCAATCTCAGCGGAAGTAGCCTTCCACCCCCAAATTTAAACTGTTGTATTCCAGCTCTTCACCCATTTCATCTTCAAAGCTGTAGAAGGTGTAACCCGCGACAATACCGCCGTTCCCCTGATTGAAAAGAAATTTACCACGCAGGCCATAGAAAAAATCCCGACCATCGCTGCTGCTTTTCGACGTCCCGAGGGCAGTGGTAGTAATGGATTCGCCATCCCAGTTCTGCAAACCCAATGCCCCCCAAGTAAACCGTATCCGCAAGTGGGAACATGATATCAGCCGCCAGGTACAGACCATCGGCATCCACCTCATATTCGCCTATCTTCATTCCACCCGTGAACACCTCTCCGGATTGCTCCCCGAATTGGCGGTAGCCAATACGAAAAGAGGAAGCGCCACTAAAAGCATACCCCCAAGTACAGGTCTGGCCCTGTGCTGGCACCATCATCTTCTACGTTGAAACCACCACCCAGAGCATCTTCCAGCTCATCAGCAAAATTACCGGTATCCAGCGCAAAGCCTCCACCCACAAGAAAGCCCCCTCGCAGGCTATCTTCAACAGCCCAGGAGTTTCCGGTGGCCAAGGCCACCAGCAGCGTCACTAGGGAACCTCTGAAAAACTCCTTGCGTACTCAGTCTTTCAGGCTGGTTCGCAATCTATACCCCATTCGGGGCACAGAGGGCGCGCTTTTGAAGGTGTCCCCTAACTGGGATCGAGATATGTCCATCCATCGAAAAAGCGCAACAACGAGTGCG
>NZ_LWEZ01001378.1:0-1848 GCF_001634945.1 Alcanivorax sp. HI0044 | reverse complement strand
GGTCAGGCGCGCGAGCGGCTAAACCAATACCCGTAATAAGACGCAGCAGACACCGCCATACCGGCCACTGGGCCAGTCAGGGTGCGTGTGTTGAGCTGTGCTGCGTGCATGGTCATGCCTCTTGAATTCGCTTCATTGCAGGTCAAAGAGTAGCGGCAGCGCGGGAAGGGTGCAAGAGGCTGGAACCACGCCGCACGATAGCCGGTGGCTATTTCTGGATGCGGGTAGCGCTTTCGGGGCCGCCGCAAGCACACGCAGCAGGACGATCCGGTATTTAGCCTGGTGCATGCAGCGTGAAGCGTGCTGCAGCCGCAGAGCGGCAAAAAAAACGCCCACCGAAGTGGGCGAGGAAGGTGGAGACAATCCACATTTAAGACAAGACGGAGAAAACAGAATCAGAAAATGTTGGAATCCTTGATCGCGTCGGTAATGGTTTTGGCATAGTGGTCCGCGCCTTTTTCCAGCCCCTTGAAGCCGCCGGTGTTGAAGCTGACGGTCTTGCCGGTCCAGACAATGGCTTTCTGGTCCACGTCCCACAGCTCCAGGCGAGCGGTATAGATGTCTTCGTTGACATAGAAGTCCGGGCTGTAAACCTGCGGAGTCATGGTCATGCCGGCACTGGCTGGAATGGCCACGCCTGGGTCGCCTTTGACCTCGGTGGTTTGTGTGGTCAGGTCTTCCAGGTGGATCGCCAGAGCACTGTCAAAACCATTGTCCTTCATGCGCTTGGCCAGGTAGTCCAGGCTTTTGCCTTCGACGCCCTTGTCACCGTAAACGGTGTAGGCGGCGGTGGCTTTTATGCCCATGGCGGCAAACTTGGCGACAATGGCATCTTCCAGATGCTCACGCAGTTCATGATCGACCAGCACGCCAACCACCAGGGATTGGTATGGGCCTTTGGGTGTGGCCTGGGAGCCGGTTTCAGCGCTGATGACTTTGGTGTCGTGATAGCCGCTGGCACAGGCTGCGAGCAGTACGGTGAACAGGGCCAACAGGGTCAATTGCAGTTTTTTCATGGTTTCCATCCTCTTGAGAAAAGCCGGCCGTGGCCGGCTGTTTCACTATCCGTTTAGAAGTTGTAGGTGGTGCTCAGGGACAGGTAATCCCGGTCTTCGACCACGCTGTACTCTTCATCGTTGTAGGTTGTGTAGGACAGGTTGGCGCTGAGTTGCTTGTAGGCCATGCCCAGGCTCACGCCGACGGTACGGGCATCTTCCTGCATCGCATCATCGCTGGAATAACCCTCAACACCGTGATTGAAGGTCAGGCCAGGGGTCAATGAGACCGCGCCGATGGCGTTGGCGTAGGTGGAGGTCAGGCTCAGCTGATAGCCCCAGCTGAAGTCGGTGACATAACCGTCTTCTCCCAGTTCGCCGACACCAAAGTTGGTGTGGCGACGGAAGCGCATCTGGTCCTGCTTGGGTAGATCAGGAATAAATTCCGAGCCCACCTGCATGGAAACGACGGTTTTCTGCGCGCCCATCAACTTGGGGATGATGGTGGTGAAGGCCAGCTCGGCACGCTGAATGTCAAACTCCTCAAAGCCGTGCACTTCGCTGCCGGAGTTGTAGACGTAGTCGATGGTGCCCTGCGGAATGGTCGCGAGCCCGGAAGCTGCCGCAGCGGGAACGCCGTTGGCCTCCAGTACGCGAGCCGTGGTCAGGTCAGGGGTATTGATCTGGATCGGCATGTCCGGCAGGTAGCTCAGGTTGAGCGCCAGGTTGCCCACGCCTTCAAAGGTCTTGTCGGCGGTGAGGCCGAATACCTGAATGTCTTCCGGGTATTCATAGAAGTAGGCGATATCGTTGCCCGCGGTGATACCCTGGGGGAGCGGGCTGTCTTCCTTGG
>NZ_LWEZ01001377.1:0-1610 GCF_001634945.1 Alcanivorax sp. HI0044 | reverse complement strand
ATTTACCGCCCAACACCGACATCCAACAGATGATCACCGAGCTGGTGGTCACTTTCTTCAGCCAGGGCGGTAGTCATGAGATCCCGTCGGATCAGACACCCCAGACCCACCGGCTGATCAATCTTCATGATCGCTTTACCGAGCGGCTGACCCAACTGGAAGGAGGACACTCATGAGCACGCCCCGCTCCATCAAATCCTCATCCCGCCCAGCCCTGCGCCTGGTGTCCACCAAGGGCATGAACCGGGAACAGTGGCTCAAGGTCCGCAAGCAAGGTATCGGGGCCAGCGATGCCGCTGCGGCCGTGGGACTTAATCCGTACCAATCGCCGCTTGAGCTGTGGATGATCAAGACCGGGCGGGATGGGCTGTTACCGGCCCCCGATCCTGACGACATCCATACCCCGCTGTACTGGGGCAATCTTCTTGAACCCAAGGTGGCCGAGGCCTATGCCAAGGCGACGGGCAACAAGGTACGGCGAGTGAATGCCGTGCTCCAGCACCCGGATGCAGACAAGCCCTGGATGCTGGCCAATCTGGATTACTCGGTAGTGGGAAATCCAGAGGTGCAGATCCTGGAGTGCAAAACCACCGGCCTCAATGGCGCCAGGCTCTGGGCCGATGGCGTACCAGAGTACATCCAGTGCCAGGTGCAGCATCAACTGGCCGTCACCGGCAAGCAGGCAGCGGACGTGGCGGTGCTGATCTGCGGGCAGGAGTTGCAGGTACACCGCATTGAGCGGGATGACGCCGTCATCAAGCAACTGATCGAGCTGGAACGGGCCTTTTGGCACTTGGTGGAAACCGATACGCCACCCGAGGCCGATGGCTCCGACTCCGCCGACCAGGCGCTGCGAGCGCTCTACCCTCGTGACGATGGCGAAGCGTTGGATCTCATTGAAGACACCGCACTCAACGGCGATTTCAGTGAGATGCTGGATATCCGGGAACGCCTAGCCCGTCTGGCCGAACGGGAAGCCCGGCTCAAGCAGCGCATCCAGCAACGCATGGGTGACGCCGCTCGGGCTTACTTCATGGATGGCCAGGTGAGCTGGAAGCGCAGCAAGGACAGTACAGTGCTCGACACTGACGCCCTGCTCAAGACTCAGCCCGCGCTACTGCAGCAATTCCCCAAGCATCGCGCTGGCAGTCGCCGGTTCCTCGTCAAACCCAACACCTGATCGTTCTCGCATCACCTCACTCAACACCCCACGCCTAACAGCATAAACGCCGGGCCCAGCCCGGCGGCTGTGCTTTTTATAACAGGAGATTCCCATGATCAAAGGACTCGCCATTACGCCCCCCGTGATTGGCCGTATCAGTATTGGCCGCATAGTAGAAAAGAACGGCAAGCGTCTGCCGGAGAAAGACGACCAATTCACCATCACTACCCAGATCCAGACCCGGGAGGGCTGGCTACCGCACCCACTGGATGAGGCCCTACGCCAGGAGGTACAAGGCAAGAAGCTACGCAGCATTCCCGTCACCCTGCCCTTCAATGATCCGGACCTGAACCTGCGGGCGGAGTACACCTTCTTCGAGCGCAAGAGTGGCCGGCCCCTGTGCAGTGGCGACGGGGAGACCTGCCGACGCCGCACCGACCAGGGCCTG
>NZ_LWEZ01001376.1:0-939 GCF_001634945.1 Alcanivorax sp. HI0044 | reverse complement strand
TGGCTCATGCTAGCGGATTTGCCTGGCCTGCGTTGTTAAAAAACCGTTGCCACACCTTGATGAAGCCGCCCGCTATCCGCCACACCCGCTTGTCGCAAAAAATGCACCATAATTGCCCAAGCGGCCGCAAGGCCTTAGTATGCGCGCTCTTTTTCTGCCCCGGATTAGTGCGCACCATGAGTAAGGAAAGTGATCAGCTCCGCCAACAACTGGTCGGTGGACTGTTGCGGCAGCTGCATCTGGAAACCATGAGTGAGCGCTTTAATCCCCGCGTCGTGCTGGCGCTGTTCAACCTGGTCAACGGCGGCCTCAGCATTGCGCTGATCGCCAGTGTGGCGCTGGTGACCCAGCAAGCGTTTATCTTTCCCTCACTGGGTGCGACGGCCTTCCTGCTGTTCCACCTGCCCCTGGCGGAAGCAGCTTCCCCTCGCAATGTACTCAGCGGTCATCTGATTGGTGCCCTGTGTGGGTGGGCATCACTGTGGTTATGCGGCCTGCACGATGCACCGGCCGCCTTTATCACCGGCGTTGAATGGTCACGGGTGGCCGCTGCCGGCCTGTCGCTGGGGCTCACCAGCGCACTGATGATTCTGTTCCGGGTCGCCCACCCGCCCGCCGGCGCGACTGCGCTGATTATGTCACTGGGGCTGATGCACGAACTGCAGCAGCTGCCGGTATTGCTCAGCGCGGTGGCCCTGCTGGTTGGCCAGGCCTTCGTAATCAATCGACTGGCCGGCATTCCCTACCCACTATGGGCCCCCCGTCAGCCCGGTGTCTGATCAACACATTCTGTAATGAGAACGATTCCCTTTTATGCTAGGCTGCGCCGCATTGTCAGCCCCGGTTGGATTTCCCATGCGCGCATTTCTGGTTCTGCTTCATCGCTGGTTCGGCCTTTTCATTGCCGTTTTCCTGATTATTGCCGGTCTGACCGGGGCA
>NZ_LWEZ01001375.1:0-532 GCF_001634945.1 Alcanivorax sp. HI0044 | reverse complement strand
GCCACGCTGAAGAAGCTGCAGAATCGCCTGCCGGAATGGACCGCCCAGCTTCCGGACATGCCCGACCTGCTCCGCGACGGACTGGAAAGCCTGCGCGACCTGCCCTACCAGCAGGACCGCCTGGAAGCCCGTTTCGAACAACAACTGGTGCGCCATCGCCACAAGCTGTTTGCCGGCCTCGCCGGGCTCGGCTGTGCCGGCGCGGCCCTGTGGCTGGCAACGCCCCATTTCAGCTGGCCACTGGCTGCTGGCGCCGTGCTGCTGGTGAGCTGGAGCTGGCGGCGCTAGACTGTGGGCCTGCACAAACACCGTGCTCAATGTTCGTAGGAGCTTGCTTGCAAGCGAACCATCACCCTTCGCCAGCAAGCAGGCTCCTGCATAAAGACCGCTAGTTCGACCACGAAGAATACACAGCCTATGTCAGATATACTCAGCGAGCTGCACCAGGTACTCGAATCGCGCAAGGGCGCCGATCCGGATAGCTCCTATGTGGCCAGCCTCTACGCCAAGGGCCTGAACAAGATCCTGGAAA
>NZ_LWEZ01001374.1:0-780 GCF_001634945.1 Alcanivorax sp. HI0044 | reverse complement strand
AACGGTGCATGTGCCCTTTACGCATATCGGCATCAATCACCACTACATTTTGCCCAGTTTGTGCTAATACTGCCGCCAAGTTGGCGGTGACGAAGGACTTGCCCACCCCTGGGCTAGGGCCGGATACCATGAGCACCTTGTTGCTGGCTTCCATCATGGCGAAGTGAAGACTGGTTCGAAGGCTGCGTAAGGCTTCGATTGCCAGATCGTTGGGGTCGGATAACGCAAGCAACGGTATGGGTTCTTTGTTCTTTTTGTGGCGCCGACGCTTCAGTGCCTCCAGTCTATCTACTTTCTGCTGATGCTCAGACAAGGGAATGGAGGCATAAACAGAGATGCCCTGCTCTTCCAGTTGTTCAGGGCTTTCGATGCCGCGATTGAAGGCAGCTTTAACTAACACATAGCCAACGGCCCCCATACCACCCAACATAGCTGCCAGGATGGCAACCAACGGCTTCTTGGGTTTAACTGGCTCAGGCTGTACCAGTGCCTTATCGATAATGCGAACACTACCCACCGTGCCCGCTTTCATGATACGCAGCTCCTGCACCTTGTTGAGCAGGCCCACGTAGATTTCCTGATTTACTTCCACATCGCGCATGAGGCGCAGGACTTCCTGCTGGGTTTCCGGTAATGCTTTGATTTGACTGTTGAGCTGTTCTTTTTCCTGGTTGAGAGAGCCACGCTGTTGAATCAGGGTGCGATAGGCCGGGTGCTCACGAGTAAAGCGGGCAGAAATTTCGCTTTCCTTGATTTTCAGCTCATTGATTTTTCCCTCAA
>NZ_LWEZ01001373.1:0-12488 GCF_001634945.1 Alcanivorax sp. HI0044 | reverse complement strand
GGCATCCGCCAGATTTTCCACTTTCTGGTCGAGAATACTCAGCAGGATGTCCAGGGGTTGCGATACCTTGACCCAGCCCCGCCGCACACGCAGGCGCAGCAAGCGGAAATCCGGCAACCGGGAATCGCGGAACGAGAGCAGCCGCCCTTCCTGTACCACAAAGGCCACCGTGGAAGTCCGGGCCCGACCTTCCGACTGGAACAGGAACAGGGAGTGAACGTGGAGCCCCTGCTCATCACTGAAAAAGCGGGCCGAGGCTTCAATTTCTTCCATGTCGTCGGAATCGGGCAGTTCCGCCTGGAGAAATTGCTGGACCAGGTTCCGCTCGTCTTCCTCGGCATCAACCAGGTCGATCCAGCTGCCGTCTTCTGCCAGGGACGGCATGATGGTGTCCACATCCTTTTCGCGCAGGACACCATTTTCGATTCGAAAGATATGCAGCATGATGTTTCCCTGATCATCCTCGCCGGCAGCGGCCGGCAATCTTTATAGAGCCGTTATGTGTTTACCGACAACCGGGCCTCAGGCTCGGCAAACTGCTTCCCTTATCGACCTCAGTAGCAATGCGCAGCTGCATCACTGGGCGGGTTTGATGGGGCCACCCCAAGCAGACCGACTGCTGGCTACGTTAAGCCAGACTCTGGATTGGCAACAACCCAAGGTTACCGTGTATGGGCGGCAGCACCCAGTCCCGCGGTTAACCGCCTGGCATGGCAATGCCGGGCTGCGCTATCGCTATTCCGGGCATACGCACACGGCAGCGGGCTGGCCTACTGCACTATTACCGATCAAGACAGCTGTCGAGCAAGTGACCGGAAAAACCTTTAACAGTGTGCTGGCCAATCTGTACCGTAATGGTGACGACTGCATGGGTTATCACAGCGATAACGAACCGGAGCTGGGCCATACACCTTGGGTGGCGTCCTACAATCTGGGCGCTTGCCGGGAGCTGACTTTTCGGCCGAAAGGCCCGGGCAGCCAGCGCCAGTGCCTGAGTGTGCCACTACATCATGACGATCTTTTGTTGATGTCGCCGGGCGTGCAGGCCAGCTTCGAACACGCCCTGCCCCGCCGCCGCAACCGCCCGGCCCCGCGTATCAACCTGACCTTCCGTTATATTGTTCCTGACCATGCCGTTCAGGCAAAAAACAGGTAGCTCAGGAAAATGGCGCTGACCAGGCCGGCGGCATCTGCCGCAAGCCCGCACCACAGCGCATAACGGAAATCACGGATGCCGACACTGCCGAAATACACGGTCAACACATAAAAGGTGGTTTCCGTAGAGCCCTGCATCACCGCCGCCATCCGCCCGGCCAGCGAATCCACCCCATGGGTCTGCATCACATCCACCATGGCGGCCCGCGCCCCGGAACCGCTCAAGGGCTTAAGCAGTGCCACGGGCAGTGCATCCACAAAGCGGGTGTCCAGCCCAAGCACGCCAACCCCGCTGCGAATGCCGTCCAGAAACAAGCCCAGCACGCCCCCGGCCCGCAGCATGGCAATGGCTGCCAGCATGGCCACCAGGTAAGGAATGATTTTCACCGCAAGCGTGAAGCCCTCCTTTGCCCCTTCGACAAAGGCATCGTAGCTATCCACCCCGGACCGCCAGGCGGCGATAAAGAACACACTCAAGACAAGCAGAAGAATGCCATTGCCCAGCAGGCTGGCGAAGGTGTTGGCGGCCTCTGCCGGGGCCAGTAAAACAACGGCGCCAAGCAAACCCAGCACCGCCAGCCAGAGTCCCATTACCGTGAGCAATAGCGGGCTGGCAAGGGGAAGCTTTTGCACCCTGGCGGTCACAATCACGCCTACCAGGGTGGAAATGGTGGTTGCCATCAGCAAAGGCAGATACACCAACGCCGGGTCTTCTGCGCCTTGCTGGGCGCGAAAAAGCAGTACCGTGACCGGAACCAAAGTCACCGATGACGTATTGAGCACCAGAAACATGATCTGGCTGTTGGTGGCGCTGCGCGGGGACGGGTTGTCTTTCTGCAGTGACTCCATGGCCTTGAGGCCCAGTGGCGTCGCGGCGTTATCCAGCCCCAGCATGTTGGCCGCCAGGTTCATGGACACCGGAGCGGCGGCTTCCGGGGTTCGGGCAATGCCTGGCATGACACGGGCCAGCACCGGCGTCACCCAGCCGGACACCCGATCGGCCAGTCGGCTGGCTTCCGCCAGGCGAAACAGGCCGCTCCACAGGGCCAGCACCCCGATCAAGCCCAAGCTCACTTCAACTGCCAGATCAGCGGATTCCCACAGGGCATTGATAAGGCGCCCCGGTGCCTCCATGTCCCCGGCCATGAGCTGGATCACAGCCCCGGCGATACCCGCCAGGAAAAACAGGCTGAACAGTCTGTGCAAAGTATCTCCCGTGCGCTAGGGTCATAGAATTACGCCGATAGACGGCGCCAGGCACTGCAACTTCGTGCCATCACGATAGTCTACACCGATAGCCGGCGATTCAACCCTGAATGACCGCTCCCGGGCTGTCGGCTATACTGAAAAAAACTGTTTGAGAGCCAGTATGTCATTACTCCGTAAGCTGTTCCCTCTTGCCCTTGCCCTGTTGTTGCTGGGTGGGGCAATCAAAGGCGGCGGCGCCCTTCACGACTCATCGCCGGATATTCAGGGCGACCTGAAGCCGACGGAAGAGCAACTGGAAGCGGCTGAAGAAATTGCTGACAAGCTCAAGTATCACTATCGCCAGCTGGATTTCGACGATCAGCTTTCTGAACAGGTGCTGCAGCGCTACCTGAAAGACCTGGATCCCAATCGTCTGTATTTCCTGGCGTCCGACATCAAGGACTTCCAGCGCTATAACGAGATCCTGGATGACCAGCTGCGCAAGGGTCAGCTGGAAGGCGGCTATACCATTTTCAATCGCTTCCAGCAGCGCCTGGAAGAGCGCCTGACCTGGTCACTGGAAACCATCGCCAATGACCTGGATTCGCTGACCTTCGACAGCGAAGAGTCGGTAAGAGTGGATCGTGAGGATGCCCCCTGGGCCAAGGACAAGGCGGCGCTGGATGAAATCTGGCAGCGCCAGCTGAAAAATGCGGTGCTCTCCATGCGCCTCAACGATTCCAGCGCGGAAGATATCGAAACGCGGCTCACTCGTCGCTACGAAAGCCAGTTGAAGCGGATCAGGCAGAATACCCCTGAGGATGTATTCCAGGTGTACATGAATGCGCTGACGCAGACATTTGATCCCCACACCACCTACTTCACCCCGCACAATTCAAAAAACTTCGATATCAGCATGAGCCGCTCACTGGAAGGCATTGGTGCGGTACTGCAATACGAAGACGGCTACACCAAGGTGGTGCGTCTGGTGCCTGGTGGTCCAGCAGCCAAGGGCGGCCAACTGAAGCCTGCGGATCGCATCGTGGGTGTCTCCCAGGATGAAGAAGAGCCGGTTCCAGTGATCGGCTTGCGCCTGGATGAAGTGGTCGACCAGATCCGTGGCCCCAAGGGCACCAAAGTCAATCTGGAAATTATCCCCGCCGCCAGCCCCAGCGAGCATGACACTCGCACCATCACCATTGTGCGCAACAAGGTGGTACTGGAAGAACAGGCCGCCAAGAAAGACATTATTCACGTTGATCGCAATGGTCAGGACCTGAAACTGGGCATTATCGAAATCCCCGCGTTCTATCTGGATTTCGACGCCTACCACCGCGGCGACCCGAAATACACCAGCACCACCAGCGATGTGGCCAAACTGCTGGTGGAGCTGCGCAAGGAAAATATCGATGGCCTGGTCATCGACCTGCGTAACAACGGCGGCGGCTCGCTGCTGGAAGTTAACAAGCTGGTCAGCCTGTTTATTAATCGGGGCCCCACCGTACAGGTTCGCGAATCCAGTGGCAGGGTCAGCGTCGAAGGCGACAAATTCCCCGGCGTCCTGTACGCCGGCCCCATGGCTGTTATGGTGAACCGCTACAGCGCCTCGGCATCGGAGATTTTTGCGGGCGCCATGCAGGACTATGGCCGCGCGCTGATCGTCGGCGACCAGACATACGGCAAAGGCACCGTGCAAACCCTGCTGGATCTCAATCATGGCAAGCTGAAGATGACCAATGCCAAGTTCTATCGGGTGTCGGGCTCCAGCAACCAGAACCTGGGCATCGTGCCGGATGTGGATTTGCCCTCCCTGGTAGACAAGGACGACGTGGGGGAAAGCTCACTGCCTAACGCCCTGCCCTGGGATGAAATCAAATCGGCCAATTTCCAGCGTGTCACGGATCTGGTGCCTTTCCTGCCACAACTGCGCCAGCGCCATGAAGAACGCACGGATAGCGACCCGGAATTTGTCTACGTGCATTCCCTGCGCAAACTGCTCGACGTGAACCGTAACCGAACGGAGCTCTCACTGAACGAAAAAACGCGCACGCAAATACAGACCGAGTTCGACAAGGAACGGCTGGCCATCGAAAACAGCCGCCGTCAGGCCCGCGATGAAGATCCCCTTGAGAGCATCAAGGAGCTGCGCACCCTGGAAGAACAGCGGGCGCTGGATCCGGAAAGCCATGATGAAGCCATGGACGAAGACCCCTACGTTCGCGAAACTGGTGAAATTCTGGTGGATTACATGGATTTGCTGCGGGAAAACCAGGTTGCCCGCAAAGGCTGATTTCAGCCAACGCACAGACCATGGAAATAAAAACCGGCTTTATAGCCGGTTTTTTTGTGGCGCGCCTTGGCCACATCGCGATGCTAACAGCGTACTCGTCAGGCCAGTGCCTTAAAGCCCCATCGTGCCGGGTTATCGCCCAGTCCAGCTTTCAGGGTGCGCCTGCCCAGCTGGTGATTAAAGCCTTCCAGTGCCCGCTTGGCCGGGTCCGGCAACAAGCGCAAGCCGAAACTGGCTGTGGTGATCGCCGTCTTCACCACCCTGACGGCGGCAGAGGCAGGAATGGTGCTGTGAATATTCAGATCATCTGCCACCTGGTCACCGATCAGGTAGCGACTGAACGCCAGCAGTACATCATAGGAAAGATTAAAGGGCGGCTTGCCGGACATGTCCTTGAGCAAGGCCTTGGCCAGGGATTCACTGTCCGGCGTGGGATCATAGAGATGCGAAGTCAGCTGCATAGCCAGCACGCTCTGCTCTTCCAGTGTGCTGGTCAGCAAGGCCTCATTCACGCCCAGCAAATATCCGGCATAGCGCCAGAAATAATGCATGGACTCATGTTCGCGCCTGGAAATCGGCAGCCCGAGACGCTTGAGCCCCCGGACCACCATAAAATCAAACTCCAGCACCGTACCGGCCATGTCTTCCTGATTGATCGGCAGGTCATACTTTTCATTGTCCCAGCGCGGATTATTGGCCAGGAATTGCCGGACCGCCGCATGTAGCAGCCGGACTTCCATCAGGGTTCGGTGCCCCAGCCCGCCGGGCCGAATGCCGTCATCCCCGACGATGTTGTGCAGCATCTGCCCGGTTTCATAGATCCGCCGGGATACATCCTTCTGTAGTCGTCCGGTGGCCACCAGCACCTGGGAGGGCTTGTTGTGGGCGTACCCTTCGACCAGGCTGGAGCACATCAGCACTAGCCCCTGTAGCGCCCCATTGCGACGATACATGCGCCGGCCCAGCTCCATTTCCTCGAAATCCACCCAGCTCGGTACCGTATAGCAATGATCCAGAAAGGCCTGGAAATCTCCCCCTTCCGTTTCAGCCCGCCGCTCCACTTCATCAAGCAACCCGGACGGGCGGGTGAATTTAATCTGTGCGGCGCAGCGATCGGCCAGCGGATCCTGCACCTGACGCCAGGCATTGAGCTTGTCGTGGGAATAGCGGTCCCACCAGATCCTTTCCTGGGGTGACTGTGGACCTTTTGCAAAACGGGTTAATTCCTGCGGCGTTGCCATGCATACCTCTTGATTATTGTTCTATTCAGAACCCATGTCAGAACTCACGGGTTCTGAATAGAACTTAGGTTAGCAGGCGGTTGCGGTCAATACACTAAACAGCGGAATCTGTTACCCCCTCGAGTAACGTATTGATAAGCCACTGAGGTGCATCCAGAGGCAGATCATGCCCCGCTTCAGCATGCATTTTCAGTGGCAGCTGCCAGGCGGCGGCCAGCCGCCGGGAGCAGCTGGGGCTGACCAGGCGATCCCCTTGCCCGTTAACAATGATTACCGGCACTGAATCCGGCAGCGCCACCGGTGCCCGGAAACGCATGGCAGCCAGAAGCTGGCGCAGGCTGTTACTGAGCGAAACCGGCTGCGAGGCGGCATAGTCAGCCCATTTTTCCGCCAGGGCGTGCAGAAAATCACGTTCGCGCATATTCGAGGTAATCTCGAGGATGGCGGTCTCTTTGCGCAGGGTGTCGCGGCTAAGCACGGCCTCTCGCAACAGTCGGCGGTAATTCATGGGTCGCAAGCGCTGCCAAAAAGGACTGAAACGACTGGCACTGGTGTTGATCAGGCCGGCAAACGCGATTTCATGGGGCGCCTGGCAAAGCCACTGCACCGCCATCATCGCCCCCAGCGACAGCGCCACCACATGATAAGGGCCACTGCGTCCTTGGGCGTGCAGTTGTTCGCGGGCATGGGCCACCATGGCCGCAATCCGCGTCGGGCTGCGTTCCTGCCAGAATTCACCGTTACCGGGCAGGTCCAGTGTAATCACCGTGTCCTGTGGCACCGCCGCCTGAAACTGCTCCGGGAACGTCTCCCAATGCCGCTTTTCACGAACCAGGCCTCGCAATAACACCCAGGTTCTCGCCATTTGTTATCTCCTTGGGACAATGACCCGCTTGGTAATACGGGCTAGAATGCCACCGGCTTTCAGGATGGCAAATGGAGTTTCCTCGCGACTATGGCACGTAAAACAGTAAAACGGGTTAAAACAGGTTCTGTGGAGCGACGCTTCTCCATGGCCAAAGCCGGCTTTCTGGCTGGCGCCAAGTACGCTACCGCCAGCGCAGGGACACTGTTCACCGCTAAAGACAAGCGTGATGACCGGCGCAAGGAAATCTTGTCTGCCCGTGCTCAGGAGCTGGTTGAAGAGCTGGGCAGCCTGAAAGGCTCGGTGGTGAAAATTGGCCAGATGATGGCGTTGTTCGGCGAGCACTTCCTGCCAGAAGAGGTCACCACGGCACTGCATACACTGGAAAACCAGACAACGGCACTGGAATGGCCCGCCATCGAGAGACACCTCAAACGCCAGCTCGGTGAAGTTAAACTGGCTGAGCTTGAGATTGAAGAGCAGCCACTGGGGGCCGCTTCGCTGGCGCAGGTCCACAAGGCGGTGCGCAAGTCAGATGGCAAGGAACTGTGTCTGAAGATCCAGTATCCCGGCGTGGCTGACGCGATTGATTCCGACATGCGTGCGCTGGTGCGCCTGTTGAAGTTGAGCCGACTGGTGCCCATGACCGAGCAATTTAATATGTGGCTCGATGAAGTGCGCGAGATGCTCAAGCGTGAAGTGGATTATGATCTTGAAGCCCACACCACCCGCCATTTTCGCGCCGCGTTGGCCGATGACACGCGTTTCGTGGTGCCGGAAATTATTCCGGAATTCTCCACCCACAACATCATGTGCATGACCTTCGAGCGTGGTATTGGCGTCAACGATCCCGCCGTCCTTGAGCTGTCCCAGACCCGCCGCAACTTTATCGGCCGCGCCATCATGGAGCTGTGCTGCCGGGAAGTGTTCGAATGGAACAAGATGCAAACGGACCCGAATTTCGGCAACTACCTGCTGCGTATTGGGGAAACCCCGGAGCAAGACCAGATCGTGCTGCTGGATTTCGGCGCCATCCGTGATTTCGACAACGAAGTGCTTGGCCCGGGCCGGGAAATGATTCGCGCCTCCTTCTACCATGACACTGACCGGCTGATCCGGGCGCTCAACGCCCTGGATTTCCTGGCCCGTAACGCCCCGCGCAAATTGCTCGAGGAGTTCTCCGAACTCTGCTTCGAAGCGGTTGAAGTGTTGCAGGACCCGGACCGTTTCCCGCCCCCGGCCGCCGTGCTCAATGAGAATGGCGAGTACTGCTGGGGCAGGAGCAACCTGCCCAGTCGCATCATGAATCGTGCCGGCCGCAATGCCCTCTCAGTGCATTTCGATGTACCCCCCAAGGAATTTATCTTCCTGGCCCGCAAGCTGCTTGGCGCATACACCTTTTTGCATGTAATCGAGTCGGAGGTCCGTGGCAACACCATCCTTGAGCCTTTCATTCACATGCAAGAAGAGGACGATATCGCCCTTGTTGATCGAAAAACGATCAGTCCGGGCGGGTAATTCCCATGATTACAGGTGCTGACAGGCCAAAACGCTCATTTATCACCCACTTATCGGTGCGATAACCATTTGTCATTTGCCAAGCTGGCACGTGCACAATAAGGTTAGCACCCTGCTCATCGGCCGGTTCACCTGAACCGGCCGTTTTTCGAGGCTTTCAGAGGTTTCGGGTTGCCAATATCCTCCCTCCTGAATAGCCAATTATTTGCGAACCACAGACGGGGGTAACGCAGGTGATTATCGGTGTTCCCAAAGAAATCTGCCCTGGCGAGCAGCGCGTTGCTTTAACGCCTGCCAATGTCAGCGCACTGCTGAAAAAACAAGGTATCGAGATCATCATCGAGCGCGGCGCCGGCGATATTGCCGGTTATCCGGACAGCACTTATGAAGCTGCCGGAGCCAAGCTGGTTGATCGCGATGAGGTATTCTCTTCCGCTCAGGTTGTTCTGCAGGTGCAAACACCCGGCAGCAACATCAAGAACGGTGACGAGGATCTGAACAAACTGAAGGAAGGCCAGGTGCTGATCGGTATGACCGACCCTTTGGCTAACCCGCAATTTGCCCAGTCCCTGGCGGAAAAGAAAGTTTCCGGCCTGGCGCTTGAGCTGGTACCGCGTATTACCCGCGCCCAGGCCATGGATGTGCTGTCTTCCATGGCCATGATCGCAGGTTACAAGTGCGTGCTGCTCGCCGCGACCGAATCCCAACGCATGTTCCCCATGAACATGACCGCTGCCGGCACCATGAAGCCGTCACGCGTGTTCATCATGGGTGCCGGTGTTGCTGGTCTGCAGGCCTGTGCCACCGCCAAGCGCCTGGGTGCAGTCGTTGAGGCCTACGACGTTCGCCCTGCTGCCCGTGAACAGATCCTGTCTGTTGGCGCCAAGCCGGTCGAGCTTGATCTGGATACCGGCGAAGCGGAAGGCTCCGGCGGTTACGCCAAGGCCCAGGGCGAAGACTTCCTCAAGCGTCAGCGTGAGCTGATGACCGAAGTCGTGAAGGAAATGGACGTGATCGTCACCACCGCGGCCGTTCCCGGCGCCAAGAGCCCGATCCTGGTCACCGAAGACATGGTGAAAGCCATGAAGCCCGGCTCCATTATTGTGGATCTGGCTGCTGAGCGTGGCGGCAACTGCGAACTGACCGAGTCCGGCAAAACAGTAGTGAAGCACGGCGTGACCATCATCGGTCCGGAAAACGTGCCCTCCTCTGTGGCGTTCCATGCCAGCCAGATGTTTGGCAAGAACATGGAAAACCTGCTTAACCTGCTGATCGACGATAACGGCGAGCTGCAGCTGGATTTCGAAGACGAAATCGTTGCCGAAACAGTGATCAGTCACGATGGCGACGTTCCCCAAGCCCGTCTGCGCGACATTCTGGGTCTCCCCGCTCTGGCCAAGCCTGAGCCGGAAGCCGCGGAAGAAGCGTCCGACGCGGACAGCAAGGAGGAAAAGTAATGGATTTCGTAGCCCAACTTACCCTGTTTGTGCTGGCGATCTTCCTCGGTGTGGAGCTGATCACCAAAGTTCCGCCGACCCTGCACACCCCGCTGATGTCCGGTTCCAACGCGATTTCCGGTATCACCGTGGTGGGCGCCTTGATTGCGGCCGGGTCTGATTCCGGCATGTTGATCAATGTGCTGGGCTTTGCCGCGGTGGTTCTGGCCACCATTAACGTGATTGGCGGCTTTATGGTCACCAATCGAATGCTGGCGATGTTCAAGAGGAAGTAAACCATGCACGTTTCTCAGAACTGGATTGATATCGCCTACTTGATTTCTGCCTGCCTGTTTGTGCTGGGCATCAAGGGGCTGACCAAGCCGAAAACAGCGGTACGCGGTAACCTGCTGGCAGCAGCCGGTATGGGCGTGGCCGCCGTGGTAACCCTGCTCAACGAGCATATCGTTACCTACGAAGTGATCATTGCCGGCGTCGTTGTCGGTGGCCTGATTGGCGCCATCATGGCCAAGAAGGTTCAGATGACCTCCATGCCGCAGATGATTGCGCTGCTCAACGGTTTTGGTGGCGGTGCCTCCTTTGCTGTTGCCTCAGCGGAATTCTTCCGTGGTTCCGCCAACGATACGGTATCCATCATCGCCACCGGCGCGGCCGTATTGATTGGTGCTGTTACCCTGACCGGTTCTCTTGTGGCGTTTGCCAAGCTGCAGGAGCTCATCGACGGCAAGCCCATGGGCTTCCCCGGCATGAAACTGGTTAACGCCATCCTGTTTATCGGTTCTCTCGTCGGTATCGGTTACCTGGTGGTTAACCCGGGTAACGAAATGGTGTTCTGGAGCCTGGTGGCAGCAGCCATGGTGCTGGGCCTGTTCCTGGTGCTGCCGATTGGCGGTGCAGACATGCCTGTTGTGATCGCCCTGCTGAACTCCTACTCCGGTGTGGCAGCCTCTGCGGCCGGTTTCGTCATGGGCAACAGCGCCCTGATCATTACCGGTTCCCTGGTAGGCGCATCCGGCCTGATCCTGACCAGCATCATGTGTAAAGCCATGAATCGCTCTCTCACCAATGTGCTCTTTGGTGTAATGGCGGAAGCAGGCGACGCCGTGGACGAAGACGAAGTCTACGCCGGCAAGGTGAAATCCACCTCCGCAGACGAAGTCGCAATGATGCTGGAAACCGCACGACGCGTCGTTATTGTACCCGGCTTTGGTCTGGCAATGGCACAGGCGCAGCATGCTGTACGTGAACTGGCTGACACCATGGAAGCCGCCGGTATCGAGGTGGAATACGCGATTCACCCGGTTGCTGGCCGCATGCCTGGCCACATGAACGTACTGCTGGCCGAAGCCGAAGTCCCCTACGACCAGCTCAAGGACATGGACCAGATCAACCCGACCTTCGAGCAGACCGACGTAGCCATCGTGCTGGGCGCCAACGACGTAACCAACCCCATGGCCCGCGAAGACAAAGGCAGCCCGATTTACGGCATGCCCATCCTCAACGTGGACAAGGCCAAGACCGTAGTTGTGGTCAAACGCTCTCTGAGCGCCGGCTTTGCCGGCCTGCCCAACCCGCTGTTCGCCAAGGACAACACCCTGATGTTGTTCGGCGACGGCAAAGGCGCGGTGCTGGATATCACCACCGCCCTGAAGGAAGGCTGATCCACCGCCTTCGCAAAGAAAGGAGCCTTCGGGCTCCTTTTTTTTGGCTCATCGCGGCTTAGAGAGAAAGCCATGATGGCGAGCCCTTCCCACGGAGTTTTGCCCAGAGCCTAACGCCTGATGCCGGATGCCTGACGTCAAACCCCATAGCCTGAGAGGCTGTCGCTATTGCGGCATCTCTTTTGAGGGATGGGCAGGAGGTTCCGGTCGTCCAGCATCTGTCAGGGCGGGACAATGCGACAAGCTCTGAAGCTGGCTGATTGCTCAATTCCGCGATGAACACAAAAAAAGCCCCGACCGTTACCGGCCGGGGCTTTTTTGTGACGCAGAAAAACCGCTCTACTGCAGGGTGTAAACCACACCGACAGAGAACGTATGATCCGTTTCCTTGGTGCCAGGCGGTACCGAGGAGTTATGTTCCAGCAAGTGGCGCAGGCGCAAGGCAAAGCTGGAATTAATCGCCGTGGTCAAAGACGTTTCAGCCCGTGTATCCGCGCCCTCTTCACCTACCTCGGTAGAGAAATCTTCCTTGAAGGTGGTGTTGTCACTGACGCGCAACTCGTACTTGATACCAATGCGGGCAATCGCATCTTCTTCCGAGTTATGGCAACTCATATAGGTGTCCTGGGGCTCCAGGCACTTTACGCGATAACCCGGACCGATTTCGGCATCCAGGGTTTGCAGATCCGAATCAATCCAGCGGCGACCTACACCGATGGCATAACTGGCTTCGTAGTGATACCCCGAAAAATTATCTTTCTGGTAGGTCAGCACATTGAAGAGGTAGTTTTTAGCATCTTCGCCAAGCTTACGGTCCAGCTTGTAGGAAGCGAAGTAGTTCTCATCCGTACGGTTGTATTCTTCCGTATCGGGATCCTCTTCCTTCTCGTTATTGGCATCAGCCTTGAAAGTATGACGCCATTTCTCGCTGTCCCGTGCCATATTAACGTTGGCATTGGTAGAGTCGGAATTGGTGTTGCCACGCTTGAACAACAACCCGACACCAATATCACCGGACCACTTTGAAACTTCACTGCCCTCGTCGGTGGCTGCATCTTCTGCAGCCACCGATACCGCCGGAAGCCCGGCGGCCAGCAGCATGGCAGCGATTGT
>NZ_LWEZ01001372.1:0-682 GCF_001634945.1 Alcanivorax sp. HI0044 | reverse complement strand
TTGGATCTTTAACCAATGCATCCTCGAACCCCTGGCTGCGCAAGCGGCAGCTGTCGCATTTGCCACAGGCATTGCCATTCTCGTCAGCCTGATAGCAGGACACCGTGAGCCCGTAATCCAGCCCCAGCGCTACCCCCTGCTGAATAATCTGCGCCTTGCTCAGGTGCATCAACGGGGTCTCGATCTGCATCGGCCGGCCTTCCACCCCGGCCTTGGTGGCCAGGTTGGCCATGGACTGGAACGCCTCGATAAAGGCCGGGCGGCAATCCGGGTAACCGGAATAGTCCACCGCATTCACGCCAATAAAAATGGCTTGTGCATCAACCACTTCTGCCAGACCCAACGCCAATGACAGGAACACGGTGTTGCGCGCCGGCACATAGGTCACCGGGATGCCTGCGCCACCGTCTTCCGGCACATCGATAGAATGATCGGTCAGGGCGGAGCCGCCGATATTGCCCATGCCCAGCTCAATAACGCGGTGGCTCAGTGCCCCCAGCGCCCCGGACACCTGCACCGCCGCATCCAGCTCCGAGCGGGTCCGCTGGCCATAATCAAAGGCGATGGTATGGCATTCATAGCCCTGGTCCCTGGCAATGGCCAGGCAAGTGGCAGAATCCGGGCCACCGGATAGCAACACCACGGCTTTTTTCATGGCAAGGCTCCTTAATTACTCATTACT
>NZ_LWEZ01001371.1:0-834 GCF_001634945.1 Alcanivorax sp. HI0044 | reverse complement strand
ACCGTCACTTCAGGAATTTCGTGGACACTGTTGTCGGTATCAGTCTGCGCGGCCGTGGAGACCAGCGGACACAGCAGCAGGGAAGCCGCCAGGGAGCGACTCAAAACGCGAGCATAGATGATCATGGTAGTGCCTGTGGCTAATATTCTGCGATCCCCCGGCCTTCGGAGCCTTGCCGCCAATAACGTCCCTTTCGTCAGCGCGGCAGACCGGAAACTTGGGCCGGGATAGTAATGCAGGTGCAAACTATTCTCAATACTGATTGCTGTATGACACCGCTACGGCTTTCCCTCCGACAGCAACGACTGCAATTCCGCCCGGCCTTTGGCATTGGTTTCCACCAGCATGTCCACATCGGCACGATGCTCAATCTGTTCCAGCAGCAGGCGCTCATCCAGATCCCGGAAGCTGCGTACCAGATCAATGGCGGTGGATTCGGGAACGCCCAGCTGCATCAACGTCAGGCGGGCACTGAGCAGGGCAGATTCAAAGCTTTCCCGAATCACTTGATCCACGCCCAGGGCATGTAGCTTGTAAGCGTGATAGCGGTCGCGGGCGCGAGCCACAATGGTCACGCTGGGAAAGTGGTGGCGTACCAGTTCGGCGGCTTTCAGGGAGGCGTCCACATCGTCCACCGCCAGCACCAGCACCTTGGCATGCTCCAGGCCCGCGTTGTGCAATAGATCGAGCCGGGTTACATCGCCAAAGTACACTTCGTTGCCGTAGCGCCGCAGCATATCGATTTCATCCGGGTCGGAATCCAGTGCGGTGAAGGGAATCTGGCGCCCCACCAGAATCCGCGCGGTGATCTGCCCGAAGCGGCCAAGCCCGGCA
>NZ_LWEZ01001370.1:0-2924 GCF_001634945.1 Alcanivorax sp. HI0044 | reverse complement strand
GCCGCGGAAGATCCAGACCTTCACACCGATGGTGCCGTAAGTGGTTTCAGCACGTACGCTTGCGTAGTCGATGTCGGCACGCAAAGTATGCAGAGGCACTCGGCCTTCGCGGTACCATTCGGTACGCGCAATCTCTGCACCACCCAGACGACCGGACAGCTGAATTCGAATACCTTCAGCGCCAGACTTCATGGCGTTCTGCACCGCACGCTTCATGGCGCGACGGAACATGACTCGACGCTCCAGCTGGCCGGCAACATTATCACCTACCAGACGGGCATCCAGGTCGGGCTTGCGCACTTCCTCGATGTTGATGTGCACAGGCACACCCATCTTGGCAGCAACATCACGACGCAGACGCTCAACGTCTTCACCTTTCTTGCCAATAACAATGCCCGGACGCGCAGTAGCAATAGTGATGCGAACGTTTTCAGAAGGACGCTCGATCTTGATACGGCTTACCGATGCACTTTTAAGGCGCTTGAAAAGATACTCACGCACTTGCAGATCGGTAACCAGGCAGTCTGAATAAGACTTCGGTCCGGCATACCAAAGCGAATTATGCTCTTTGACAATGCCAAGGCGAATACCGACCGGATGAACTTTCTGACCCATCTGGTTACTCCTGACCTTCTGAGACTTTCACAGTAATGTGGCAAGTACGCTTGAGGATACGGTCAGCGCGGCCTTTGGCGCGCGGGCGAATCCGCTTCATCGTCATGCCTTCATCCACGAACACCGTGGACACCTTCAGCCCATCAACGTCAGCGCCGTCGTTGTTTTCCGCATTTGCAATCGCGGACTCCAGCACCTTCTTAACGATTTTTGCCGCCTTCTTCGGGCTGAATTCCAGAAGATTCAGCGCCTTCTCAACCTCCAGGCCACGGACCTGGTCGGCTACGAGGCGGGCTTTCTGAGCCGAAATTCTTGCACCGCGCAGACGGGCTGCAACTTCAGTAGCCATAACTGTCACCTTATCGCTTAGCCTTCTTGTCCACGGCATGCCCGCGGTAGTTGCGGGTCAGGGCAAATTCACCCAGCTTGTGGCCAACCATATGCTCGGAAACCATTACCGGCACATGTTGCTTGCCGTTATATACCGCAATAGTCAGGCCCACCATCTCCGGAATAATCATGGAGCGGCGAGACCAGGTTTTAATCGGCTTACGGGAGCCGGCTTCCACCGCATCTTCCACCTTGCCTAGCAGGTGGTGATCCACAAAAGGACCTTTTTTCAGTGAACGTGGCACAGCCTGAACCTCTCTCTATCCCTTACTTACGACGGTCACGCACAATCATTTTGGTCGTGCGCTTGTTTGTACGGGTCTTGTAGCCTTTGGTCGGAACACCCCAAGGTGTAACCGGATGACGGCCACCAGAGCTGCGCCCTTCACCACCACCATGCGGGTGGTCTACCGGGTTCATCGCCGCACCGCGTACGGTGGGTCGAACACCCCGCCAGCGCTTCGCGCCCGCCTTACCCAGTGAGCGCAAGCTGTGCTCACTGTTGGATACTTCACCGATTGTGGCCTTGCAGTCAGCGTGGACCTTACGCATTTCGCCGGAGCGAAGACGCAGAGTCACATACTGGCCATCTTTTGCCAGCAGCTGCACGGAAGTCCCTGCAGAGCGAGCAATCTGACCACCTTTGCCAGGCTTCATTTCCACATTGTGGATAGTGGAACCCAGCGGAATATTACGCAGCGGAAGGGCGTTACCCAGCTTGATCGGCGCATCTTCGCCGGACTGGATACGATCTTCTGCTTTCAGGCCTTTGGGGGCCAAAATGTATCGACGCTCACCGTCCAGATACTTCACCAGCGCGATGTGCGCGGTACGGTTCGGGTCATACTCAAGACGCTCTACAACCCCGGCGATACCGTCTTTATTGCGACGAAAATCGATCACACGATATTTCTGCTTGTGACCGCCACCCTTATGACGAGTGGTAATTCGACCGTTATTGTTACGACCACCGTTTTTCGCCTTGGCTTCCAACAGCGGTGCGTAGGGAGCACCCTTGTGCAGATCTTCGTTGACCACCTTGACTACAAAGCGGCGGCCCGGAGAAGTCGGCTTGCACTTTACAATCGCCATTATTCCTTACTCCCTTCCTTACTCTGCGCCCAGGAAGTCAATGTCCTGGCCTTCCGCGAGGGAAACATAGGCCTTCTTCCAGTCAACGCGCTTACCCGCAACGCGACCAAAGAATTTGGACTTGCCTTTCATGTTGGCGGTACGAACAGCTTCAACCTTCACTTCAAAAAGCGCTTCAACGGCTTTTTTGATTTCCAGCTTGCTCGCATCTTTAGCAACCTTGAATACGAAGGTGTTGTTCTGATCAGCCACAATCGTGGCCTTTTCAGAAACGTGCGGCGCACGCAGCACCTGCAAAATACGCTCTTGATTCATGCCAGGGCCTCCTCAAGCTTCTTCAGAGCCGGCACAGTGATCAGCACCTTCTCGAAAGCAATCAGACTTACCGGATCAACGCCCTGAGAATCGCGCACATCAACCTTCGGCAAATTACGTGAAGCCAGGAACAGGTTTTCGTCAACATTATCAGTGACGATCAACACACTGCTCAGCTCCATGTCTTTCAACTTGGCTGCAACCGTTTTGGTCTTGGGAGAGTCAACAGTAAACTCATCCACAACAACCAGACGCTCTTGACGCACCAGCTCAGACATAATGCACTGCAGCGCACCGCGGTACATTTTGCGGTTCACCTTCTGAGAGTGGTCACGTGGTACCGCAGCAAAAGTCTTGCCGCCGCCACGCCAGATCGGGCTACGAATCGTACCCGCACGGGCACGACCAGTACCCTTTTGACGCCACGGCTTACGACCACCACCACTCACATCGGAACGGTTTTTCTGAGCTTTGGAACCCTGACGGGCACCTGCCAGAAACGCAGTCACAAC
>NZ_LWEZ01001369.1:0-1543 GCF_001634945.1 Alcanivorax sp. HI0044 | reverse complement strand
TACTGGTCGTGCCATTCTTGCGGTTCGGCGCGGTCTCTTCTGTAAGATGATTGTCCAGCTCGGCTTGCATCGCGGCTTCTGTGAGCTGCTTGATCAGCGGCGTGAGAATGCCGTCTTTGCCGGTCAGGTCTTTGCCTTCCTGTAGGGCCTTGAGAGCAGCATCAATGTCGAATGTGGGTTTGGTCATGTATCACCTCTTTGGTGTGTAGATTAAAGAAGTGACACAGAATTCTGAACACTACCGGCCATTATCATGTTTGCGCCTCGTGCTTAAACGATTCCTCTCCTCTGGAACGTTTACTTTCTTCTACCTTCGACCGTTTTCCTGTTCCGTTTAATCCAGCGGTATCGTTTTGTGGCCCATAGAATAATCAGCAACTCTATGACAAACGACCAGTGCAACACAAAGTTAAACCACCAGGGCTGAAAGTGTGCGGGCACAGTGAATAACGCGTAAGGCCGATCCACAAAGGGTGCTAGCCACCAGATATCACCGACAACGCTATCCAGCAGCATGTGCAGCAAGCCACCCAGGGAAAAGATCAAGGTGAGAAAGGGTAGCGACTGTTTTCTTGTCAGACCGGTTGCCAGCATTGAGGTACACAGCAGGCCGATCCACAGACTGGGCCAGTGGCTAAAGTATTTATGGTGATGGGTCTGGCGGTGGTCGATGAAATAAAAGTAGAGCATATCCAGATCCGGGGCGATGGCCCCGACCATGACGGTGAAGAGGACCGCTTTGGGGGAAACGGGGATGGTGCAAATTCTTTTCAGAAGGTGTTGGGCGAGCAGGTAGCCAGCGGGGAGGTGGGCAATGAACATGATGGGTTCCTGTTTATTGATCCGCGCGATTATTTGCCGCGTTGCTGGTGGAGGCCGATGTGGCGGTGACCACGTAGCGCAGGGGGCCGCCGGGGGTGAGGGCGCCGAAGGGGTAGCAGGTGATCAGTATTAGCTGTTGGTCATCCCGGGGGATGTGTAGGGGGTGCTGTTGGCTGTTGATGACCTGCTGTCTGCTGATCTGAAAATGCTGCTGTGAACCGTTGGCCAATTGCACGGCGAGGGGTTGGCCAGGGTTCAGGTTTTCCAGAAAGGCGAAGTGGGTGTCGCGGTGGCCGGCCAGGGTGAGGGCCTGGTCGCTGCCGATGCCGCCGGCCAGTCGGCCGGGTCCGAAGGCCAGGGCTTCGCCGCTGGTGCTTTCCAACACATAGAGGGTTTCCCCGGCGGGGGTGGTGAGGCGCGCTACCGGCCAGGTGTCTGCCCAGGGCCAGGGGCGCTGGGGTGCGTCTTGCTCAAGCGTGGTTTGCCAGGCGTGGGCAATCAGGTGCTGGGCCAGCCAGGCCTTGCCGTCCAGCCAGCTGGCCCAGCCTGCGAGTCCTAGAAGCCCCGCCAGACTGAGTGCCAGCACCCCGCGTTCAAGCCGCGCCATGGTTCAGCCTTCGCTGACGAAGCCAGAGCAGCAGGCAGAGCACCAACAGCACGCCAGCCAGCCGCCACAACAGCGGCGCCGGTGTGGCCGTGCCCGGCCAGGCCGCAGTGTGTT
>NZ_LWEZ01001368.1:0-709 GCF_001634945.1 Alcanivorax sp. HI0044 | reverse complement strand
CCAAGTGGATGATGACTATCCTGATGGTCGCAGGCCGCCTGGAAATCTTTACCTTGCTGGTACTGTTCACGCCGATGTTCTGGAAACAGTGAAGTAAAGGAGTAGCGCGAGGAGGGGAGAACCTGTCATGCCTTACCGCCTCGTGCTTCGCACGGTTCGCACCCTGAACGGTGCTCCTACAGCGACTTCGTTGAAAGCGTGCTAGCGACCATAAAAAAGCCCCGGCAATGCCGGGGCTTTCTTGTTCTAGCTGTTAACTTTTAATTATTAACTGTTAACTGCTTTTACGCGATATTGTTCACTCGCTTGCTGTCACGGAACAGCTGGTCCAGTTCGCCTTCGTAGTAGGCTTCCACCCGCGGGTTCATCACTTTTTTCCACAGCGGCGGGATCAGGGCCAGCACATACATGGTGGCGTAGCCTGCCGGTAGCTGGGGACTTTCCTCGTAGTGACGCAGCACCTGATAACGACGCTTGGCGTAGGCGTGGTGATCACTGTGACGCTGCAGCTGGAACAGAGCCAGGTTGGTCAGCAGGTAGTTGGAGTTCCAGCTGTGCGCCGGGGTCACCCGCTCGAAACGCCCTTTCTCGTTCACACGACGGTGCAGACCGTAGTGCTCAATATAGTTGATGATTTCCAGTGCCAGTGCGGCAAAGAAGCTCTGGCCCAGGAAGAACACCACACCCTGCCAGCCCCACAGCAACCCGA
>NZ_LWEZ01001367.1:0-1217 GCF_001634945.1 Alcanivorax sp. HI0044 | reverse complement strand
GGTGGATGTGCTGGAGGACCCGGAAGGCAATTGGACCTTGAGTCAGATTCGTGACCAGTTCGCCAGCCGTTTTCGCCAAAGTGACAGTAATACCCTGAATTTCGGTTTTACCAAAAGTACCATCTGGCTGCGTTTTCAGCTGGATGCCAGCCAGATGGATGGGCGTAGCTGGTTTCTGGTGGAGCGCTACCCCATTCTCGATGAGCTGACCCTGTTTGTGCCGCAACCGGATGGCGAGTTCCGGGAGTATGAGGTGGGGGATACGCGTCCCTTTGGGCGGCGGCCCATGGATCACCGGTCTTTTGTGTTCAATCTGGAATCGCTGCCTGACGGGGTGAGTGAGTACTATATCAAGGTCCGAGGCAAGGGCGCATTGAACATGATGCCCATGCTTTACAGTGCCAAGGGGCTGGTGGAATACACCTATCTGGAGCAGTTGCTGCAGGGGCTGTTCTACGGTTCGTTGACCATCATGCTGATTTACAACCTGCTGTTGTTTCTGTCCCTGCGTGACAATGTGCACCTGCACTTTGTGGTGTTTCTTGCCGGGGTGCTGTTTTTCAATATCTGCGTCAGTGGTTTCGGGCTTCAGTATTTGTGGCCGGAGACCCCCAGGATCAATGAATATTTCTGGCTGACCACCTATACCTGCGGGTTGGCGCTGGCATTGTATTCGCGCCAGTTCCTGCAGCTGGCCCAGCGCTTTCCGCGCTATGACCGATTGCTGAAGCATTACCTGATTCTGATCGGGGTGGCGTTTGCGCTGCAGTGGGTGATTCCGCCACCTTATTCCTATCACCTGTCCACCGTGGTGGTGATGATGACGGTGGTGCTGTTCAGCTGGCTGGGTTGGGTTGTGTGGCGCCAGGGGTTCCGGGTGGCGCGCTTGTATGTGCTCGCCTGGTCGGTGTTCCTGCTTACCGTGTTCCTGTATGCCATCGGCAATCTGGGCTTGATTCCTTATAGCGTGATTGTTCCTTACTTGCCGCATTTCGGCGCGCTGTGGGTGGTGGTGATGTTGTCACTGGCGCTGGGCGACCGGATCCGGTTTCTGGAAAGCGAGCGCAAGCAATTGTCTGTGGAGGCACAGCAGAATCTGGAGCGGCACCTGGCGGATATCGAACAGATGAACCAGGACAAGTCCATGTTCCTGCAGTACATCAGCCATGAGCTGAATACGCCGATCAACTGGATTGGCGCTGCCGATTCGCTGGGAC
>NZ_LWEZ01001366.1:0-1647 GCF_001634945.1 Alcanivorax sp. HI0044 | reverse complement strand
AACATACAACCCGCTCCAGGCAACAAGGAAAACCGCCAAGGCATGACTTCAGGTTTATCCCGCTTCTGTGGGAAGCGATGCGGGCATCGTGCGGTATTCAGTAGGCAGAAACCTTGTCATTACTCAGGTTTTCCTTGTCAGGCATTGTGCGTCGAGCCTCTGGTGTTTAATCACCTTCGACCTATGGCTAATAGAGTGTTGGCAAAACGCTCAGCAAGCTGTCAATCGGAGTCACTTTCGTGTTGATGACAATAAGAGGACAGGGCCATGACAGCAAGAAAAGCCACGTACCTGTGCGGCGCCTTGGTGTTGGCGCAGGCAGGCATTGCCGGTGCAGACACAACGCTGGAGGAACGCATCATTGTGCTTGAAGAGCGCATGGATGGGGTGAAAAGTGGTAATACCCATATCGATTTCGGCGGCTTTATCAAGGCCGACACCATGATGAGCAAATACAGCGATGGCGATCTGGCCGCCGGTTCGATCGGGCGCGATTTCATGGTGCCGTCCACCATCCCGGTTGGGGGAGAGGCAAGCTCGGAAGAGCTGGATTTTATTGCCAAGCAAAGCCGCTTTTGGCTAAAGAGTGAAACCATGACCTCCGCCGGCATGGTGCGAGGGCATATTGAAATTGATTTTCAGACTAACGGTATTGGTGACGAGCGCATCAGTAACAGCTATTCGCCGCGTATTCGCCATGCCTATCTGACCTGGGACAAGTGGTTGTTCGGGCAGACCTGGTCCACTTTTTTCAATGTGAGTGCGCTACCGGAAACGCTGGATTTTGTTGGTGCGGCGGGAACGGTGTTTGAGCGCCAGCCGCAGATTCGCTATACGAGTGGCCCGATCATGCTGGCTTTGGAAAATCCGTCTACGACTCTGTATGGCGGGGATAGCAATCCCAGTGAGTATGATGACAACAGTGCTCCGGATGTCGTTGCCCGCTATAACTTGGTAGGTGATTGGGGCAATGTGAGCCTGTCGGCCATGGGGCGACAACTGAAGTATCAAGATACTGTGGCCGCCGTCCCCTATGAGGAAGACAAATACGGTTACGGTCTTGCCGTTGCTGGTCGCGTCATGCTGGGCGCCATGGACGATATTCGTTTCCAGGCGAACTATGGTAATGCGCTGGGCCGTTACACCACGCTCAACGCATTCCGCTCAGGCCAGATTGAGGCGGATGGCAGTATCGAGCTGATCGATCAATGGAGCGGTGTGCTGGCGTTGCGCCATCACTGGAGTGATCGCTGGCGTTCCAACTTTGCGGTCTCGGTCAGTGAAGCGGATAACCCCGATACCGTGGCGGTGACCACCAGCAAACGGGTGCAAAGCGCCCACGCCAACCTGATCTGGCAGGTCGCGAAACCACTCTCTCTCGGCGGTGAGCTGATCTATGCCGATCGGGAAATCGAGAATGGGGACGACGGCAATCTCAAGCGCGTGCAGTTCACGGCGAAATATGCGTTTTGAATGAGAGGGGCTGCAAGCAACATGCAGCATGCAGCACGCTACACGCAAAAAAAGGGACGCCGAAGCGTCCCTTTTTTGCGTGCAAGCCTGTTGCATGCAGCATGATGCGTCTCTTAATCCACATCTGCCGGGTAAACACCGTTCTCGTCGTGCACTTCCTTGCCGCTCAGGGGC
>NZ_LWEZ01001365.1:0-749 GCF_001634945.1 Alcanivorax sp. HI0044 | reverse complement strand
GCAACACGACCAGACCAGACACCAGCGCCAGTGCATACACCACGCCGATGGCTCCCATCACATAGACCCCGAACAGATGATGCCCGTCTCCCGGAATCCCGGCTGTCTGGTGGAGCATGTCCACCAGGTTGGCCATGGGCGAGGTGCTGAACGGTGCGGTTACCAATTCGCCCTGTTCATCCAGGGTAGCCCCCCAGGGCGCCTGGGGGTCGAAACGGGAGCGTTCCGGGTTGGCATCCCACACCAGTGGCGCGCCAATATTCTCGCTGGGCTGCAGGTGCAGGGTAAAACCCTTTGCCGCTTCTGGATGGGCTGCCAGGGTTTTCTGCATCAACAGTAACCACTGATCCCCCGCCACCCACTGGGCTTGAGCACCAGGCGGTGTTGCCCAGCGATCCAGCGTCCCCTTGAACATGGTCATGGCACCGGCAAAGAAACAGATAAAAAGCGCCATGCCGGCAATCAGGCCCGTCCAAGTATGGAGGGTTTTGTAGGTCTTGATGATATCCGCACGCATGTCAGGCAGCCCCAAGAATCTGCGGTGTAATAAACAAGGCAACATGGGCTGCCGTTGTGGCGCTGCCCAGTACCAACCAGGCACGCAGCCCAGTGCGGAACAGGTAGACCAGGCTCCATACGGTCATCCAGTAGAGAGAGATCGCCCACATATTGAACTGCACCTTGTCCGGCGCCCCTATGCCCCCGGGGCCCCACCAGGCAAACAGACCACTAATGGCCACCGCCAGCGC
>NZ_LWEZ01001364.1:0-1113 GCF_001634945.1 Alcanivorax sp. HI0044 | reverse complement strand
ATGCACTGCGTTCTGCCAGATGCAGGAGGATGGCACCGCTTTCGAACAATGAGAGATCGCCATCGGTGAGCCAGGGCACCTGCCCGAAGGGCTGATGCGCAAAGTGATCGGCTCCCCGTTCGTGAAACGGAACCCTCTGCACCTGATACGGCAACCCGGCCTCTTCCAGCGCCCAGCGCACGCGCAGGTCACGCACGTAACCCCGTGGCATGTCGGGCACCCAGTCATAGGTGGTAAGGACAAGATCCGTCATAGCGCGCTCCCTCGCGTTAGTCTCTTTTCAAGACCCTGAATCTACACAAGATCGCAGCGCAACACACATAGCAAACACGCCTGCCCATCACGAAAAGACAAAAGCCCGGAACACGTCACACGCGCCCGGGCTTTTGTCTTTTCCTTGTAGCTCGTAGCTCGTAGCTATTCTTTAACTTCTTCCTCCACAAAATCGAGCCGGTCCTGCCCGAAGAACATTTCATTGCCCACGAACATGGTTGGCGCGCCGAATACGCCGCGCTTGATGGCGGCCTCGGTGTTGGCTTTGAGCTGCTCTTTCACTTCGTCGCTGGCGGCCTTGTCCAGCCAGGCCTGTGCATCCAGGCCGGCGGCGGTAAGGACGCGGGTGATTTCTTCCGGCTCGGAGAGTTTGCAGGGCTCGCGCCACATGGCGTTGTAGAGGGCGGTGATCACGGCATCCTGTTCCGGGGTGCCGATGGCGGCGGTGATAATGCGCATGGGGGTGATGGTGTTCACCGGGAAGTGCGGGTTCATGGTGAGCGGCACCTGGTAGCGCGCCGAGTAGCGAGCCAGGTCGCGCATCATGTACATGCCCTTGGCGGGCACGGCACCGGGCGGGTTGTTGCCAGTGGCCTTGAAGATGCCGCCCAGCAAGACGGGGACGTAGACCAGTTCAGCGCCGGTGCGCTCGCACAGGGCGGGGAGTTGGCTCCAGGCCAGGTAGGCGGTGGGGCTGCCCACGTCGAAGAGGAATTCGATTTTTTGGGTCATGGGTTGGTCCTTTCTGATTGTCATGTAGGGGCGACGCTCTCTGTGCACTGCGGGTACGCGGCGCGATGGGCGGAGTTAAAAGTTCAAAGTTCAAAGTTCAAAAGCGCG
>NZ_LWEZ01001363.1:0-530 GCF_001634945.1 Alcanivorax sp. HI0044 | reverse complement strand
GCTTTCTGCAGGGCTTCCAGGGAGGTGCGACGGCCCTTCAGGCTTTGCAGCTTCTCGCGGGCCTCATCCAGCTGACGGCCCCGGTCGCCGTTATCGCGGCGGAGCTGATTGATCTCTTCCTGCAGGGACTCGCTGCGCAGTTCGTTTTCTTCCGACTGCCCGCGATATTGCTCTACCTGTTCTTCCAGCTCGCGCATTTCCTGGGCCAGCGGGCCGGCATCCAGGGATTCCTGCTCTTTCTTCAGGCGGTCGATACGGTCGCGAAGTCGCTCCTGGGACTTGTCCAGATGCTGAATGCGGGACTGCTCCACCTCGGCCTGACGGCGTGATTCCCCGGACTTGCCGTTGAACTCTTCCCACGCCTGCTGCCAGTTCTGCATGGTCTCTTCAGCCAGCGCCAACGCTTCGCTGGAGGCTTCCTGCTGTTCGGAGACCATTTCCAGTTCTGGCTCGCGCTCGGCCAGAATGGCCTCCAGTTCTGCCACTTTCTCGCTGTCGATACGCAGGTGTTCGTCGCCTTCTTTCCAGCT
>NZ_LWEZ01001362.1:0-11066 GCF_001634945.1 Alcanivorax sp. HI0044 | reverse complement strand
GTCGGGGCGCACCTGAACGCTGGCTTGCTAGGTATCGTCGGTCTGAGGTGCAACTCAGCCGATGGATTCTTTATCGGCGTATGAATAGGTGCGGGGTGGGGCCAAATCTCCTACCGTCTGTACCCTTGGGTCAGATGCTCCTTTGGTCCCTCCACCCCGGCAAGTCCTGCATGGTTGCAGGAAGAGCATTCAAACATACAAGCGCCACTTGAGGCGCGAACTGCACCGTTCTCAGACAGAAGAAACGGGGATCAGAAAACGACGCCTTCCTCATATCACAGCTGCCCGGAAAGGGCGTCGTTGTAACCCGTTGAGATTTCTGGTTTTATCGGTCGGTATATGAATTTGATAAATGTAATAGGAAGCCGGCGTGTTCATTGGATATTCGAGCGGGCTTCCTAATACCTGTTATGAGTTTTTAAGGTGAATATGGAAATATCATATAAAAAAACTGTTATTGAGCATAAAGACAAACCCGTTATGTACTATGACGGTGACTCAATGGGCGGTGGCACTATAAACATAAATTGTGGTGCTTGTGGTTATGATATTTCAAAAGAAACATTCGAGTTTTGGAAAGATAATAAAGAACAAGAAAAAGTAATTGTTAGTAAGTTAGGTAAGAATTTCAATTTACCCCAGAGCAACCAGTGGGGTAACACTTTTTTAGGTATTATGTCATGCAACAACTGTAATGCTGTGCATGCCCTACACATTCATTATGGTGAGGTCTCAAATGGCCATTGGCAAAGCAGTCTTCATAAGGTCTTGTTGTGTAACTCATAACAAGTCAAAGCAGGCATGGACGCGCTTACAGCGCGCCCCTGTTTGAAGCGTTATGCAAAAGGTGTTGAATGTCAGCAAAGGCATTAGCTCGTAATTTGCGCGATGAAATAGCGCACCTAAAAAACGAGCAGGGTATCAATGCGATTCAGAGTGACGACCTACTTGCTTATCTCAATAGGGTTATCGATGCCCCAGAGGAGGAGGTCGATCCGGTTAAACTGGAGCAGATACGCGCTCAATTACAGGCTAACGTAGAGGATCGTAAAGCTCAGCAATCGTCGGCTCTTGAAATGTTTAGGTCCGTAATAACTGCGGGGCAAAACGCCATTAAGACGTCGTTGCTGATGAACGGAGGTGCAACAATTGCCCTCCTGGCTTTCCTAGGTAAGTTGACCACTGAGAATCCAGGCAAGCTTTCGGTTTTTTCTGGCTCATTGATGATTTTTACTTTTGGGGTATTCGTTATTGGCCTGGTCTCAGGTTTAACGTATTTGAGCCAGTGGCTTTACTCTTCACAAAGTGAACGATGCAAATTTTGGGGCTGGGTTTTGAACGTGAGTTGCATTTTTATGGGGCTCGCTTCATACGGGATTTTCATCTGGGGTGCCATAGACACCTATCTCGGATTCAAGCAATTTGCATAACAAATCGCGTCACTTGGGCGGCCTGGACAGGCCGCCGGTGCGCTTAGGCGTTATATTTTCATCAGAGTTAACCTTTAGGACTGATTAATGGCAATTGAGGGATATGAACGGCAATCATTTGGAAAGAAGCTGGCAAAGCTAGTTTTTCCTGCGCAGCCGATCCATAGTATTGAACATTTATTCGGAAGAGAGAAGGAGCTCAGAAGAATTGAAGAAGCTCTTTATGCTTCTGGGCGCCATATTTTTATCTATGGAGACAGAGGGGTTGGTAAATCTTCCCTCGCTGCAACAGCTGCCAACCAGTATCAGAGTTCTGACTCAGAATACATAGATGTATCCTGTTCTCCAGACGCAACTTTTTCAGATGTAATAGCAAATATTGCTTACCAAGCCATCAGTGCTAGTAGGCTTAGCAAGAGAACAATAAAAGAAAAGGCCGGAGCTACTTTCAAGTTTCTAAATCTTGAGCGTGCCGCCGAAATTACTCTTCGTGACCTTCATGATGAAATAAAGTCGCTTTTGGATGCAGTTGAAATGCTTCGTGAAGTATCAATAATTCATTCTGAGTGGACACGAGGGTCAGGTCTTGCCCCGTGCGTCAAGTAGATAAAGGCAAGAACTGCCCTGAAATTGGGTTGCGGAATTGGGTTGCGGAATTGGATTGAAAGAAAAAATTAGTCTCTATTAATTAGGGTTGGCTGTAATGACTAGTGAGTGTTTATAAAATAACAGGCGCTAGGTAAGGGGAATGAATTTTGGCATTAACTCAAATGCAGCTCATTCAATCGTTGGGTGAAGCAATGACTTGGTTTGAAAGGGAGTTGCTTTGGGGAGTGCCTCCTACGGAATTGCGCCATCTTATTGGGCGGATCGGGGAACTTTACTCTGCGCTAATTACCAATGGGCAGATGGCTACGGAAGTAAATCAAAAAGGTTATGATGTTGTGAGCGGAGATGGGGACCGTATTTCCGTAAAAACAACAGCAATGATGGGCTTGGGTGGCCATATATCGTTTAACCCTAGAACTCTTCACGAGGTTGATCGTGTCATGATACTTCGTGTGAATACAGAGGAAATGCAAATTGAAATGCTATTTAATGGTGGTGTCTCTGAGGCAATAAACCTTATGGGGGTCGAAAACTCTCAAGGAAAATATTCTATTTCTTTATCAAAGCTGGTTCGGACTCCCAAGCCGGCTTCCCAGCTCAAAGCGATCAGAGTTGCAGAATACGGCAATCGTAAGATTAGGGAGCTGGAGAACGGCTCTATAGAGGTGTATGTCAATGGTGAATTATCACCAGTCGCTAAACCTGAATTAAGAACGTTAGCCAGTGAGCTAAAGCTTGGCATTCTCAATAGTAATGGAAATCCATATAACACCCGTCAGCTAGGCGCTTTAGTGATCAATTGTATTGAAGGAATGAATTGAGGATTTTAGACTTCCGTTGGGGGTTAATTAAATGTACAGGGGGTGATCTTTTCCCATGTTAAATAATTCAGGCTTCCAGATTCGCTAGTAAATGGTTCACGCCTCAAGTGGTGCTCCTGCAGTAAATTTCTTGGCTGGTGCGGCACGTATAGTCTTGCCGTTGGCCTGTCAGGTTTTATGAAACCCAAAGACCCCTTAATCCTCTGGAAAGACAATGAACACAAACCTGGTCAAAAACGGTTTTATCGCCGCCGCGCTAATGAATATTGGCGGTGTGCTGCTTTTCTCCCGTGCTTTCACCAATGACGCCATCAACCAGGCCGATCCGGTGGTGATGTCCAACTTTGGGCTGCTGATGATTGTGGTGTGGGGGCTGGCCTATCTGGGGGCGGCGTTTATCCAGGGCAATATCCGCTGGCTGGCCGCAGCCTTTGCCGTGGAGAAGCTGGTGTACGTGCTGGCGTGGGGGCTGTGGATGGCGAACCATAGTCTTGGCGGGGTGTATGAGCAGGATCTGTTTGCCGGGGTGTTTTACAGCCTCTACGGGCTCAACGACCTGGCCTTTATGCTTTTCTTTGGCTGGGTATTTTTTTCGCAACGTTCCAACGGCTGATGGCTTATGAATCCCACTGAAACCGGCAAGAAATACGACACCATTACCCACCTGTGGGAAAGTGAAAAGTTCAATCGCCAGAATGGTATTGAGGCGCACAAGCGGGCGCTGCAGTTTGTCCGCCGCAAGGGCCGGGCGCTGGATGTGGGGTGTGGGTGTACGGGCCGGTTTATTGATTTGCTACAGGAAGAAGGGTTTGCGCCGGAAGGTGTGGATATTTCAGAGAAGATGCTGCGATTGGCCGGTGACCGCCACCCGGATGTGACCTTCCATCATCAGGATATCTGCCAGTGGGACAGCCCTGCTGATTATGCTTTTATCACGGCGTGGGACAGCATCTGGCATGTGCCTCTCTCGGAACAGGAAAATGTTATCACCCGGCTGGTGAACAGCCTTGCAGCGGGCGGGGTGCTGATCTTCTCGTTTGGCGGTACCGATGAACCGGGAGATCACCGGGATGATTTCATGGGCCCGGAAATGTATTACTCCTCCCTGGGCGTTAACGGCTTTCTGGCGCTGGTATCCCGGCTTGGCGGTGTGTGCCGGCATCTGGAGTATGACCAGTATCCCGAGCTTCATACCTACATGATTGTGCAAAAGCCTGAGGTATCTGTTGACTGATTTTTTCCTTCCGCAGTGTGCCGGTTGCTGGCGCTCAGGGGGGGATGCGATGAGCATGTTCTACTGTCTTAACATCGTGACGCTGGCGGCCCGCCAGTAAGCCGGGAGACGTTAATGCCGCTGTCGATCAAACGTGTGGTGCCACTGGAATCGTTCAAGTTGATTATCGAGTTCGACGATGGCCGTTTTCGCCAGTTTCCCTCTGCCCGGGTCGCGGATACACCGCTGTGGTTTCTGGCGTTTCCTCTCAAGCTGCGAGCCTGTGACGTCACCCCCGGGGCGCTGAGCTGGACGGCCCTGGATAAAACCCAGATGTGGGATGGCCAAAATGTGTGGGAGCAGGAAGCGTCGCTGGACGTGCCGGCACTGCTGAAGTGGTCTGAAGCAGTGGATTTTGCGGATTTGAAGACGGCGACCTTGACCCTGGGCATGGAGAACCGTGCACCCACCGAGCAGGATCAGCGGCATCATGTGTATACCGTTTCCATACGGCCCTTCTGCGATGACAAATGGTTGGTGCTGGGAGAAAGCATTGGTGGTGGGTTTGCCGAGCGGGGCGGTTCGGTGGCTCTGACGCTGGACAGTATCGATACGTTTGGTGACTGGAAGCGGCATTGTCAGCTTGCCGGTTGCGATTGGGTTGTTCCGTTTTTCCTCCGTGTTGATATGGATCATGCAGAGCGGGTGGACGACATCCTGCGGGCTTACCGGAACAGACTTCCCTGATGGCGGTCGGATAATGGATCTGAATGATTGGAAAGCGAGCGGGGTAGGGGTATGTCACAACGCCTGGGATGCGGGTTAGCGTTACTTTGGGGGCTGTTGTCAGGCGTTGTGCAAGCAAACGCTTTTCAACAGGATCTGGTGTCGGCGGCGCTTGAGCGCACGCAGCATCAGATTAGCTACAACGGCGCCTACTATCGGTTGGATTACCCCAATGGTGATGTGCCGGCGAATATCGGTGTCTGCACCGATGTGGTGATTCGCGCTTACCGTACTCTGGGCGTAGATCTTCAGGTTTTGGTTCATGAGGATATGGCAGCCAACTTCGCGGCTTATCCGTCCAAACGGATCTGGGGGCTAAGTTCCACCGATCGCAATATCGATCACCGCCGCGTGCCAAACTTGCAGGCTTTCTTTGCCCGCCATGGCAAGTCATTGCCGATAAGCCAGACTCCGTCGGATTATAAGCCCGGAGATTTGGTGACCTGGATGTTACCCGGGAATTTGCCTCATATTGGCATTGTTACCGACAAGCTGGCGGCGAACACGGGCACTCCGAAGATTGTGCATAACATTGGTGCGGGGCCTCGCCTGGAAGACATGTTGTTCGACTACCGCATCACCGGGCATTATCGGTATGAGCCTGCGGGCGATCATTCTGAATAAGCGAAGGTGGGAGAGATGGCGACCTATCCAATCGACGGTGCTTGCCAGTGCGGTGCGGTGACCTACCAGTTATTGGCTGAACCCCAGAAAGTACTGGCCTGCCACTGCAAGGCGTGCCAGAAGCTGTCCACCAGTGCATTCAGCCTTACCGCTGTTGTACGCGCCCAAGACATTGTGTTTCATGGTGAAATGCGCGAATGGCTGCGTACTGCGGACAGTGGCAATACCAGTGCGGCAATGTTCTGTCCCACCTGCGGCAATCGCATTTACCACGTTAACCCGGATGAGCCAGACAGTATCAAACTCAAACCAGCCAATCTGGCGGATACCAGCATTCTTGAGCCCCAGGCGCATATCTGGATCAGCGAAAAGCAGGATTGGTTCAAGATTCCGGAAGGGGTGAAAACCTTCGACAGGCAGCCGTAAGCGTGCTGGGTTGAAAATTTTTAGCCGTGAAGTGGCGGCGTTCTTGTTTAAAAAAGGTGCAGGATGATCAACGTTTGGATGGTCAGGGCTGTCGCCACTCTGGACGTTTTTCTCGGCGTGATGTTTTGGGTTGCCGATATTGGGCTGTCCGTGTCGAGCAATAACATCACTACTGTTTCTGGCCCGTCTCCTGAACTCAAGATACCTGCTGCATTGTGCATTGCCCTCGGGGTAATTGTCTTTGTTCTGGATCGGTATCAGTGGACGCGGCCGGCGGCGATCATGGCCGTTATTTTTCAGCTTGCCGGGGTTGTCGCCGCGCTGGGATATATCTGCCTGGCGTGGCTCCTCGGTTAGCGCATCGCGCATGGTGGCCATGGGCTTCCCGTCTGTAGCGTGACACTTTCCCCAAAACCGTCCACCATCCGGTGAAGGAATGATGGAATCTACGATAAGTAGCATAGGGAAGCGGTGAATGGGGCATTTGTTTCTATCAGTCAAACTGGCCTTGCTGGTATTCGGTGTGGGAATTCTTACCGGCTGTGTGGGGACGCCAGTGGCTGATGTGGATGCCGTGCGCGTACAGGTTGACTGGAAAACCGACAAGGCGCTGCAACAGTTCTCTGCCGAGATGCCGGAGCTGCAACAAAAACTGGATGCTGCCCCGGGTTACATTGTCGGCACCACCGATGTTTTGCTTCTGGGTCCCCTGGGGGGTGGCACGTCGGTGGCGGTATTACACGACCAGCGCGATGACACCCATACCTACCTGGATATTCATTCCGTTCGCATGGGGCTGGGGATTGGTGCGCGGGCGGAGCGCTTTGTGGCGGTGATTAGCGACCCGGCTGTGATCGACCAGATCACACGGGGCAAGTGGCTGTTACGCTCCAATGCAAGTTCCAATGTGGGCAACAGTGATGAGCAGCTTGGCTCCGCCAATGCGGGCATTGAGCTGTTTGTTTCCAGTGAAACCGGGGTGTCGGCGGGCGCCAGCATGGATATCAGCCAGGTACGGGTGAATCACCGCCTCACTGATACCGGCCTGTCCCAGTATAACTTTCCCAATCGCTACTCCAGCCACGATACTCCCCGTGATGATGCCCCACGTTACTGGAACCATCCGCTGCCATTGCTTGGCAAGCAAGCGGTGGCCAGGGGGTATGACTTGCCGATGCCTTTCGGTATCGGTGTGCTGCGGGCGGATGTACGCCAGGACATGCGTATCGAAAACCTGCAGGTGGGTTTCAATGGCAATGGCACTCGGCCATACGAGTTTGTGTCTTTCGGCGCCGATAGTGATTTGATTACCGAGCAGATCAAGGTGGATGCCTGGGTGCTGCCTTTCCTGAACCTGTATGGCACCTTCGGGCAGGTAAACGGGGACCTGGATCTGGATATTGCGATTGATGGCGATACCATGCTGGATCAAATCGGCAAGGACTGTACTGGCGCGATTAGGCCGCCGGTGTGCCACCTGTTTGAAGGCAAGCAGGTGCGTTTTCCCATCGATGTGGACCTGAGCCCGATGAATTACGGTGCCGGTGGCGTGGTGGCTTCCGGGTGGCGGGATTGGTTTTTGCTGGTTCCCTTTAACGTGACCTGGACGGATTCCGACAAGACCACGTTGGAAGGGCGTGCCTTGACCATCAGCCCGCGGGTGGGGCGCGGCTTTGCATTAAACCGGGCCGGGCGGTTGACGGTGTTCGCCGGGGGTAACTATCTGGATGTGCGTACGGTAGCGGCCGGTAGCCTGGCGATACCGGGCACCGATCAGGTGCTGGATTACAAGGTGGATCAGAGCAATTCTGATCGCTGGAATCTGGTGACGGGAGCCAACTGGGACGTAACGCCGAGGCTGTCGGTCATGCTGGAATACGATGGATTTATCGGTACTCGCGATGCGTTTATTTCGGCGGTTACCGTGCGCTTCTAATGGTTTTGCTTCCCTGTACAAGCCCCACTTGAGGGGCGAAATCCAAACCTGAAAGACATCAGATTATCTTTGTGACTTCTGCTCTGTAGTGAGACGAGTTTCGATCCCCCCGTCGCTGTTCGCCCCTCAAGTGGGGCTCCTACAGTAGTCTGTTGTGGCGACGGTCAGTGTCGTTTGGCGTAGGCGTAAATAACGGCGGCCACCGGGATGCCCAGGCCCAACCAGGATACTCCGTCGTAGATGCCATCGCCGAGCAGGGCGGCCAGCAGCCCCACGATACTGGTGATGCCGATGAACAGCGGAATGGCAAAGATACGGCTCATCATGCCCCTCCAGCGTTGTTGTTTCGCCGCCGTACCCACCACAGGTACAGGCCGGTCACCAGCACCACAATGGTAAACAGGTCCAGTACAAACCAGAGAATCTTCAGCGGTAATCCGCCGTAATCCCCAAAGTGTAGTGGCCCGGAAAGGGCGAGTGCCTTGTTGTACCAGGGCATCTCCCGCATGCCGGCAAACTCGCCGGTGCGGGCATCAATCAGCACCGGTGTGGTGATGTGCGAAGTCAACGGCGTGTTGCCGTGCAGGAAAATGGCGTAGTGGTAGTTGGTGGACCAGTCGCCACCGGGGAAGGCCACGAATTGCAGTGTCATGTCTGGCGCTGCTTCCACTGCCTGCTTGACGGCCTCATCCAGCGAGGCCATTTCAGCCGGGGTGGGAACGGTGTCGCCCTGGTAGCCGGCAGTCAGGTCGGCCAGTGCCTGGGTTCGCCAGGTAGTGGTGATAGGGTCGGCAAGGCTGTTCACCACGCCGGTGAGACCCACCACGGTGAGCCAGGCGACGGTCACAATGCCCAGCAGGTTGTGATAGTCCAGCCACTTGATGCGTTTGGCGCGCCGGGTGCGCAAGGCACCGAATTCCAGTTTGCGCATGAAGGGGGCATAGAGCACAACGCCGGACACAATGGCGATGATCAGCAGCAGGCCCATGGCGCCCAGGAACAGCATGCCGGGTAAGCCCAGGAACATGTCGGTGTGCAGTTGCAGCAGGAATTCCATGATGTCGAAGCCATCGTGCCCGGGTACCGGCTCGCCGCTGGTTCGATCGAAAGATGCCATGGTCATGTCGCGTCCGGGGGAATCCGGCGCGGGACCACTGGTGACGTTGATAACCGGGCGGTCGATATCGAAGCTCATGTACAGCGGGACTTCACCAGGGCGGTGCTGCGCCGCCTGCTCGAGAATATCGTCCAGACTCAGCAGCGCACCGTCAGGGTTGGCGGGTTGCCAGTGGTCACTGTGGAGAACGCTGTCGAGTTCATCATGAAAGATCAGCGGCAGTCCGGTGATGCAAAGCATTAACAGGAAGGCGGTGCTGATCAGGCTGGTCCAGGTGTGCAGAGAAGACCAGATTCGGAACGTGCTTTGTTTCATAAAAGATTGCCCCGGCAGGCCGGGGCGTTTCCCTGGGATCAGAATTCGTAGGTGCCGGATAGCATAACGGTACGCGGAGCGCCTACGGTCAGGTAGCTGGAACCGGGGAAGCCGCCGGCGGAAGCCCAGTAGTCCGCATCTGCCACATTCTCTACCCGGGCGCGCAGGGTCAGCATCTTAGCGTCTCCGACCGGGATCAGATAGCGGGCACCGAGATCCAGGCGGGTCCAGTCCGGTATTTTCTGGGTGTTGGCGGCGTTGGTATATTGGGAACTGGTGTAAATCACGCGGCCGTCCAGGGACAGGCCTTCCGTGCCGGGGACAGCCCAGTCCACATTCAGGTTGGCCTGGGTGTCCGGGGAGCCGATGGCGTCTTCACCATCCACGTCGGTATCCAGCAGGCTGACACCGCCGAGCACTGTCAGGCTGTCCAGTGGCTTGCCGTAGGCCATCAATTCCAGGCCGTTGTTTGTCTGGTCATCCACGATTTTGAATGTGTTGTTGCCGTCGAAACCGGTGATGGGCTTCTTGCTCTGGAACAGGGAAACGCTACCGCCCAGGTTTCCGGCATCGAACTTCATGCCCAGTTCGGTCTGTTCGGTGGTGAAGGGGGCAATGGTTTCCCCGGCGTTAGCCACCGGCTGGCTGTTGTTGTTGGCGGGAGCGTTACCGCCAGCCACCAGGCCTTCGATGTAATTGGTGTAGAGGGAGACGGAATCGGTGAGGCGGTACAGTACGCCAACGGACGGGGTCACATCGTTGTCTTCGTACTTGTTGCCTCGGGCGCCGGTGTCGTAATCGTAGCTGGTGTCTTCGATTTCCTGGTAGCGGGCACCGAGTGTCACCAGTAGTTTATCGTCCAGCATGGCAAGCTGGTCAGCCAGTGCGACGCTGCGCATCTGGGTTTTGATGGTGGTTTTGGGATCGTTCAGATCGCCACCGGCGAAACCCAACGCCGGCATGGGAGCCGTCTGGGGATTATAGATATTGCCGGTGATGCCTCCCCCAAAGATAAAGGCGTTCTTGGAGTCCAGTTCATAGCTGGCGCTAGACAGGCTCAGTGTGTGCTTCACCGGGCCTGTAGCGATATCCCAGCGAACCCCGGCTTCGCCAGTGATGACGGTATCTTCGCGGACATTCTCGAAACGGCTCGCGGTGTAATCGCCCGCAGTATTGTTAACAGTGGGATTGGCGAAGATGGCATCTTCGTCGCCCTGGCGGGCCCCGGCAGCAAGCCAGGCGGTGACGTTATCCGCAAAATCATACTCTGCGCGCAGGGTGCCAAACAGGTCTTCAGAGTTGGAGTAAGTCCAGGGCTGGGCGACGCTCTTGTCCGCATCCGGGGTTTTCTGGATGGGTACGCCGGAGGCAAAGGTGATGCTGGGCATGGAGGCATCCATACTGAATTTCTGGAAGCCCAGGTCGGCGGAGAGACGCAGGTTTTCTTCGCGGAAATCCACACCGATATGCGACATGGATATTTTCTGGTTTTCGCCATCCACAGCGGTGTCGCCATCGCGGCGGGCGGCGTTAATGCGGATGCCGGCACGGCCGTCGTCACTACGGCGCGCCAAGTCCACGGCACCGTAACCCTGGCCGCCGCTCTCCACGCCGAGGGTGAACTGGTTCACCGCATAGTTGGGGGCGCGCTTGGGCAGTACGTTGATTGCACCGCCCAGCCCACTGCCGCCGGGCGCAGCGCCGTTCAGGAACGCATTGGCGCCGCGGAAGACTTGAACGCGCTGAATGAACTCCGAGGACAGGTATTGGCGAGGGAGCAGGCCATAGA
>NZ_LWEZ01001361.1:0-732 GCF_001634945.1 Alcanivorax sp. HI0044 | reverse complement strand
CGCCGTAGAACAGGCTCAGGCCCGGCAGCGTCATGAACAGCACCAGCGCGGTGGCGGTGAGAATCCAGGCACTGTCACCGGTATCCAGACCATCGGCCAGCGCCAGCGAAGGCAACATCAACAATACAGCTATCAATTTTTTCATCGCCGGGCCCCTTAAATGGCTTCGCTGCCAGTTTCACCGGTACGGATACGGATCACCTGCTCCAGGTCCGTCACGAAAATCTTGCCATCGCCGATCTTGCCGGTGCCGGCCGCTTTCATGATTGCCTCGATCGCCTGGTCCAGCTGCTCTTCACGGACCGCCAGCTCCAGCTTCACCTTGGGAACAAAATCCACCACGTACTCTGCCCCCCGATACAGTTCGGTGTGCCCTTTCTGGCGTCCAAACCCCTTTACCTCGGTAATCGTCATGCCCTGCACCCCAATCTGGGCCAGCGCATCACGCACCTCTTCGGCCTTAAACGGCTTGACCACCGCAGTCAGCATTTTCATTCGGTATCTCCTCGTCCTCATGCACCAACACAAAACGTGCCGGAAACTTGCACCGACAAGGAGCATTCAAGAATCAGGCCACAAAATAGTGCACGCGATTTCAATCGGTTAGCGGTGAACATTATTCATTGCGCACCACAAAAGAACGTCGCACCATAAAGATGCACCATGGATGGGCGCCAACGGCATTAAATTGGCGCACGCCCCCGGATCAAACAGCACAAGACGTGCCGGTAC
>NZ_LWEZ01001360.1:0-1841 GCF_001634945.1 Alcanivorax sp. HI0044 | reverse complement strand
GGCACAGAGGGCGCGCTTTTGAAGGTGTCCCCTAACTGGGATCGAGATATGTCCATCCATCGAAAAAGCGCAACAACGAGTGCGGGCCAGCCTGGATGACCCGAAGCACCCGTTCGGGCATAAAGGCGCGGCCTGAAGCGCACACCTGCTGCGCCTTGCCTCTCGGAAAGGGAACCACCCTGACCATCAAGACAAGACGCAACAGCTGCACGCTTCAGGCCACGCTGAGCATGCAAGGAGTTTTTCAGAGGTTCCTTAGGTGTGGGTCGCGTGTATGCGTGTTGCAGCCGCAGAGCGGCATAAAAAAAGGGACCCGATTGGGTCCCTTTTCTATTTGGAGCGGGAAACGAGATTCGAACTCGCGACCCCGACCTTGGCAAGGTCGTGCTCTACCAACTGAGCTATTCCCGCTTGTCTTGCTGCCAGCTTACGCTAACGAATAAGTGGCGTCCCCTAGGGGAGTCGAACCCCTGTTACCGCCGTGAAAGGGCGGTGTCCTGGGCCACTAGACGAAGGGGACCCGGGCTTGACTTGGTGCGTCAAAGCGGCGCGTAGAATAGGTATCTGCCGGGCAATCGTCAAGGAAAAATTTTGTCGCAGACCATCATTGACCCGAAAAAGTCATGCTGCTCTAGTAATGGCGCGCTATAACCCTGCCGATTCCATCAAATTGGCGAAAAAACATTCATTTATCGGGAGAGAAGTATGTCCATCAAGCTGTACGGGGCCGCCCTGTCACCTTTCGTCCGCAAGACCCGGGTTGCTTTGGCACTGAAAGGAATCGAATTCGAATCCGTCCATGTCGATCCCAACAACCCGCCGGAAGGCTATGAAAAAATCAGCCCCATGAAGCGGATTCCTGCACTGGAAGTGGATGGTCAGTTCCTCGCCGACTCCGCTGCCATTTGTGCCTGGATGGAAAAGACACACCCGCAACCGGCGCTCTACCCCAGCGATGCCATGGAAATGGGGCAGACCATCTGGTTTGAACGTTTCGTGGATTACGACCTGGCCATGCGCTGCACCTTTGCGGTATTCCGTAACCGCGTGGTCATGCGGCTACTCGGCAAGGAATGCGATGAAGACAAAGTCCAGCACGCCCTGACTACCACTATCCCGCCGCTGTTCGCCTATCTGGACAAGGCCCTGGAAGGCCGGAAATTCCTGGTCGGCGAGAGCATGACCGTGGCCGACATCGCCCTGGCCAGCCAGCTGGTCAACTTCAAACACGGCGGCGAAAGCATCGACCCGGCCCACTACCCCAACCTGGCCGCCCACACCGAGCGCATGCACGCCCTGGAACCTTTCGCCAAGACCATCGAGAAAGAGTCCGGGTTTATTCAGAAGGTGATGGGGTGAAGCAATTAACAATGAATAATTAATAGTTAATAACTACGCGCGAAAGCGTGTATAGACCTGCAACGCAAGAGGCCGCGCCCAAGCCATGGACGCGGCCTCTTGCGTTTCAAAAGCAGGAAACCAGGATCGCGCGTTATTAATTATTAATTGCCTTTGTCTCCACCGCCACCAACGCCGCCCGCCCATTCGCTGCCACCTTCACCACCGCCACCGCGCCGTCCCGTAATTCCCGTTCCAATTGCAGTGCTTTTTCCTTGGGGGCGAACAACGCCTCAATACCATACTTCACGGTGTTGCCAGCCCTCCAGGGCTGCCCGGACACGCGCCCCCGCAGGTACAAGCCGGGTTCCGGCTCAGAGGCCTGGGGCTTACCGCCGCGCCACAGCGCTTCGTTCGGTTGTTTTTCCAGAGGCAGGTACACCACCTCGCCAGGCCGTAAATCTGGCGTTTCCACGGTACTGAAGTCATAACCCAGGCGGGCA
>NZ_LWEZ01001359.1:0-1157 GCF_001634945.1 Alcanivorax sp. HI0044 | reverse complement strand
CACCCGGAGCTGCCCAGCTGGGGTAACGGCCAGTACGACTGGAACGGCTTCCTGCCCCAACAGGCCCACCCCCAGGCCAGTAACCCTGAGCGCGGCTACCTGGCCAGCTGGAACAACCGCCCGGCCCGTGACTGGTGGGCTGCCGACGCCCACGCCCCCTACGGCTCCGCCCACCGCAACGACATCCTTGATGTGCGCCTGCAACAACTGGTCGAAGAGGGCAGCGTCACCCGGGCACGCATGGTGGAAGCCATGGGCGATGCCGCCACCGTGGACCTGCGTGGCCAGGAAATCATTCCCCACGCCCTCGCCCTGCTGGAAAGTGCACCGGTCACCGGCGACCAGGACAGCGCCATCCGCCTGATGCAGGACTGGGTCACCAACGGCGCCATGCGCCGCGACCGGGACGGCAGCGGCAACTACGATGAAGAAGCCGCCGTGGCCCTGATGGATGCCTGGTACCCGTTGATGATCGACACCCTGCTGCCACAAATCACCGCCGTGGAAGACGTGGACGGCCAGAACCTGTCGCTGATGGGCCGTGACAACAAGCCCGGTGCCGGTGGGTCCGCCTATAACAATGGCTACTACGGCTATCTGGAGCGGGTCCTGGAGCAGGCCCTGGGTACCAGCGCCAACCCGTACCGGGCCCTGCGTTGCGCGGACACCGATGACAGCAACGCCTGCCGCGACGCCCTGGCCGACAGCCTCAACCAGGCCATCGACCAGCTGGGCGGCATCGCCAGCATGGACAGCTGGAACGTGGACGAAAGCCAGGACCAGATCCAGCACCGCGCCATCGGCCTGTCCGGCGTCGCCCCCATCCACTGGCAAAACCGCCCCACCTTCCAGCAGGTCGTGGAATTCACCGGGCACCGGTAAAGCAGCTTCGAGCTGCTAGCAGCTAGCTACAAGGCGCGGGAAAAGCATGGGATATCCGTCCCGGCTTTTCTCCGCGCTTCTCCGCTGAAAACGTCTTTTCACTCGAAACTAGTGGCTGGAAGCTAGGGAACCTCTGAAAAACTCCTTGCGTACTCAGTCTTTCAGGCTGGTTCGCAATCTATACCCCATTCGGGGCACAGAGGGCGCGCTTTTGAAGGTGTCCCCTAACTGGGATCGAGATATGTCCATCCATCGAAAAAGCGCAACAACGAGTG
>NZ_LWEZ01001358.1:0-2635 GCF_001634945.1 Alcanivorax sp. HI0044 | reverse complement strand
CAGGAACACCTGGATCATTATCTCTCCGAGCGCCAGGCACTGGTGGGCCTGGTATTGATGATGGACATCCGCCACCCCCTCAAGGACTTCGACCTGCTGATGCTGGAATGGTCAGCCCAGGCCAACATGCCTATCCACATCCTCATGACCAAGGCAGACAAGCTGAAGTTCGGCGCCGCCAAGTCCACCCTGCTGCAAGTGAAAAAGCACCTCAAGGAGCATCCGGCACCGCTGTCATTGCAACTATTTTCGGCTACCAATGGCACCGGCTGTGACGAAGCCTGGGACAAGTTGGGGGAATGGTTGGAGATAGGGACAGACGTCGAACGTCAGACGCCGGACGACTAGGCCACCTTTTAGCGTCAGACCTCCGACTTCGGACGTCCGACTTTTCTACAGACAAAAAAAATCCCCGGCAGCAATCTTGGGGGAAGGGAACGATTGCGCTGCCGGGGAGGCTTGCCACCCTGGCCTCTTTGGGGGAAAAGACCAAGGTTATACAGCGACGGATCGGTGAGGGTACTGGGGGATCGGGGTTCCAATCCGTCGCTATGTAGTGAGAGTGCCCTTTTCTGGAAAAAGTTCCAGCCCCCGAAAGTATTTTTCTTCCCAGCTGTCGATCTGCGTCACAAAACTGGCGCGTTACGGCACACCCGTCCTACCCCTCAGCAGACACAATACGTTCGCACCCTCGTATAAAACGGATATCTCACTGATCAATAACGGGTAATTGGCGCAAAGGCAAAACTGGCATGGGGTTTGCTTATTCTTTAACCAACAGGCCGAATAACCTGTGGCCGGCAGAAATGCCGCGCAAAAAAAATCCCTGGCAGCAATCTTGGGGGAAGGGAACGACTGTGCTGCCAGGGAGGCTTGCCGCCCTGATTTCGGGGGAGAAATCAGGGACTCCAAAAGACTACGGATCAGCGAGGGTACTGGGGGATCGGGGGTGCCAATCCGTAGCTATTGATTAGGACCGCCGCTTTTTTCGGAAAGTTCCAGGCGGTTTTATCTTTTACAAATTTTACGATCGAGTCCAACAGCCCTCCGCAGGAGCCTGGCAGCTAGAAGCTCGCCGCTTCCTTACTGCTTCCACGGCTCTCCCCGCGTGTCTTTCATCCGCTTCAGCTGCCGGTGCATGGCAGCCTTGGCCAGCATATGCGCAGACACCGGCGCGGTGATAAACAGGAACAGGGTAATCAGCACCTCATGCAGCTGCAGCCCGCGTTCCTGCCAGGAAAAAAACAGCAACGACGCCACGATGGTGCCACCTACGCCCAGGGTGGTGGCCTTGGTGGGGCCGTGCAGCCGGGTATAGAAATCCGGCAACCGTGCCAGCCCGATGGATCCCACCAACGCAAACACGCCGCCAATAATCACACTGGCTGACACCAGCCATTCAATCAGAGAATCCATAATCGCTCCGCGCCTGACGCTTGAGGCCCAATGCCCGACGCAAATTCACTGCGTCCAGCGTCAGGCCTCGGGCATCCGGCGTTCATTCAATAATATCCCCGCGGGTGACGTACTTCGCCACCGCCACGGTGCTGACAAAGCCGATCAGCGCGATCAGCATGGCCGCTTCAAAATAGAGCTTGCTGTCCACCTGGATGCCGTACACCACAATCAACGCAATGCTGTTGATGTACATGGTGTCCAACGCCAGCACCCGGTCCGGTAGCGACGGGCCGATGACCAGCCGGTACAGGTTTAATACCCAGGCCAGGGTAATCAGTGCCAATGCAATGGAAATAGCCGTCTCTAGCATTCGAAAATCTCCTTTAGCGGCCGCTCGTAGCGCTGCTTGATCTCCGCCACCAGCGCCGCCGCATCATCCACATCCAGCGCATGCACCAACAATGCCTTGCGGTCCGGGCTCACGTCCGCCGACACGGTACCCGGGGTCAGGGAGACGGTGCTGGCGAGCAAGGCAATGGCAAAGTCGTCTTCCAGCTCCAGCGGCAATTCCACAAAGCCCGGGCGAATGGAACGCAATGGCCCCAGCACCTTGATCGCCACAGACACGTTGGCCACCACAATGTCGTACAGCACCACCACCACAAACCCGAGCAGCCGTGGCAGGTTACGAATGCGCGGCACATTCGGCCAGAACGGCCGGGTCCCCAGCGGCAACAACACCGCCAGAATAGCGCCCAGCACAGCATGGCCCGCCGTGAAACCACTCAGCAACATCCAGGTAAACCACAAAATCAGGCTCAGACTGGGATACGGCAACACCCGATATAACAGCGTCATGCGCCACCTCCCAATACCGCAGACAGATACAGGTCCGGGTTACGCAGCTGCTCCGCCACTGCCGCGGTCAACTGCAGCAAGGGCTCCGCATACACTGCCATCAGCGGGCTCAGCAACAGCAGCCCCACCACGGACAACAGGTGCCGGCGAGCCGGCCGCAGGCCGCTGCCCTCGCCGGTGGTGCGCCAGAACAGGGTGGAACCAGCCCGGCTCAAGGCAACCAGGCCACACAACCCGGCGATCAACAGCAGCACCCAGTAGGTCGGGTCTGGCACGCTGCGTAACAACGCCACCTTGCCCACAAACCCGGACAGCGGCGGCAGCCCCACCACGGCAATGGCGGCCACAAAGAACAACAGCGACAGCCGGCCGCCATTAA
>NZ_LWEZ01001357.1:0-1460 GCF_001634945.1 Alcanivorax sp. HI0044 | reverse complement strand
ACCGTCTGGCTGGCGGGCGAAACAGAGCCCTGGTCCGTGCCTACCTGGTATTGCGCGATCTTGTTGTCTGCCGGAGCAGCTACGTAGGCGAGGCCGTTGTCGTAATCAATGGCCATGCTGTGGTAGGCGTTATTGGCAAAGGTGGCTGCCGTTGCCCTGCCGCTCAGCTTGGCTGTGCCGGGGTTGATTGAATAGATGGCGATGCCACTTGGCGCGGTTGAGTCACTGTTTCTTTTCGCTTTCAAATACGCCACTTCGCCATTGTCGGCGATATCCAGGGAGACACGCTGGGTGTCCTCATAGGTCAGGATTGTCGGGTTCGACAGGCTGGCAAAGTCACCGTTGCCATCAATGGAGTAGCCTCTGACGTTTACCGGGTTGCCAAACGGGAAGTCGTTGTAGGAGTATACGAGATACGCCTTCTGGGCGCCTGGCACCAGGGCAAGATCCTGTGTCTTGATGCTGTTCTGGCTGAGAAATGATGCTGACCATGCACCATTGATAGTCCCGGTGCTTGCTTCAACGGTGAAATGAAATACCCCGGCCTTGTCCAAAACTGTGGGGCTTTGCGATGGCTCGTCGTAGCTGACGTAAAGGTGCTCGCCGGTTGCGTCGACCACCATGCCATTCAGTTGCCGGGCGGTATTGTTGAGCGGTACACCTTGGTTGAACGTGAATGTCCCGTTGGCACTAATGTCATAGCTTAATATAGCCGAGCCTTCCTGATCGCTGACATCTTTCGTGTTGACAGCAGCAAACAGGCGGTTGTGCGCCCCGTCCAGGACAATGCTATTAACCGCCATAATGCTGATGGGGTCGCCTGCTGCATCGGCAATGTTGGTGGCCGGGTCAACATCTGCCACCTGGGTCAAACTACCCGCTGCGGCATCGTAAACCCGAATGACCGGTCCGCTGCTCTGGCCAAGGATGGCATAAACATGATCGGCGGCATTGCCTTTCTTGCCGACCAGAAGACACTGGCCGGGAGCCGTATTGTCTGAGCTATTGTTGCAGCGGTCAGAAAGAGGAGCAGAAAGCGGACTGCCGGAGGCGGTCAGGGCGCCGTTTGCGTCGAGGGTATATACCTGAAGGCTGCCGCTGCTACCGTTTCCGCTGGCCGCGTAGAGTGCCTGGTTGGCGGTATCAAGGGCGATGGTGTCGGCCTGCCCGGCAGTATCGGCAGGCGACATGGGCACAAACATGCCGTCTACCACCTCGGCGGTGACATCATGCACGATGGTTTCGAAACTGAAGGTCACCGAGCAGTTGGCGCTGACGTTTTTGACGGTAAACGTTGTGCCTGAATTCGAGAAGTCGCTAAGAACGCTGCAGTTAGAGTTGGCTTTGGCGGTTTTGTGAGTATCGGGCGTGATGGTGAAGACCACATCCCCTCCCAGTGAGGTTTTTTGCTCGCCAAGGGGGCTGACCGTGCCGCCGGAGCCATTCAGTGTTGCGGTAAC
>NZ_LWEZ01001356.1:0-823 GCF_001634945.1 Alcanivorax sp. HI0044 | reverse complement strand
GCCTGGTCACCGCACTGGCACTCCCCTGGCTGTGGCCCTGGGTGGCGCAGCATCTCGGCTAACGCGGATTAACCTGAAGCATTACCGCTGTGCCAGCTCGACCGGAGGGGCGGCATTGCTCGTTTTGCAGGACGCAAGAAGCCTGATGCCTGACATTACACCCCCAAAGCAAACCGGTGGTGCGACCACAACCCGGCCCGGTTTGCACAGCCGTCTGGCGTCAAGCACTAGGCATCAGGCATTCCTATCCGCCGTTACAAAGCACTAAAAGCCCCTGCCTTATAAAAAATCCGTCTTTATCAGCAAGTGGCTGACGCCGCGCTGTTTTTTCCACTGTTTGTGGCTACTCCGCAAAAAGGTCACTTTCTGCCCATTGCGCCGCCATCACCCTCCATCCTAGTCTCGATAGCCCTGCTGAAGAATCAGACGTCCGCTCGTACGGCACCGTTCGTACCCCCGGCCCAAGGCAGTCTCAGCCATTCACTAAGGAGGGAATACAATGGCGAGTTCCACATCTGCAGCACTGGCTCAATGGCAACGTATCGAAGCCCTGGTTCAGGCCTGGCTGGATGAACGCCAACAGCTGATTGTTCTGCTGTGCACCATGCAGGGCCTGAAAGGCCTTTCCACTCCCCAGCCTTACGATAACCCGCAACCCATGCACCGGCAGGTACAGCGATTCTGTCAGCTGCTGATGGACTACATCAGTGCCGGCTATTTCGAGGTATATCGGGAACTGGTTAACGAAGCCCGCCACTTTCACCGGGAGAACCCGGCACTGACCCGGCNGATTATGCAGAAGCTGGACAGCTCCACCGATGCC
>NZ_LWEZ01001355.1:0-1419 GCF_001634945.1 Alcanivorax sp. HI0044 | reverse complement strand
ACCGTGCTGCAGTGCCAGCTGCGCCGTCATCAAGGCTTCGCTCCACGGCAACCCCATGCGCCGTAGCGCCCTGGCATCCAGCGTCCCGTTCACCATGGCTGATACGTATTGCGGGCAGTGAGCCTGACTTAACAGTGCCGCCTTGGCCCGGCCGGGGCGGAATTCGTTATCGCCATGGGCAATACCCCGGCTGCGCAGGTAGCCATGCAGCCGGGCAAATTTTTCCATGGGAAAACGATGTTTGCCGGGAAAGGGAAAGCTGTATTCGGGATGATAAACAAGCGGCAGCACGGGCGACCTGACAGGCTGGACTCGATCGCCGTATTGTGTCGGTTAGCGGATCAAGCGGCAAACCAGGGGCACTTCAGGGTTCCGCAGGTGCCTTGCTCCCTCCATCCCTCTCACCCCCTTCACCCAATACCCGGTACAGAGTGATGCGCGACTGATACTGGTTGTAGATCAGATCCAGGCTGTTCTGGCGCGCACTGTTAAAACTGCTTTGCGCGCTGAGCACGTCGGTGAGCTCGGTTTCGCCTTCCTGATAACGCACCTGCGCCACCCGATAGGCTTCCTCGGCTTGCTGGTATGCCTCTTCACGATACTGCTGCTGCTCGGCCAACCCCTGCACATTACTCAACGATTGCTCCACTTCCTGCAGGGCCACCAGCAAGGTGCCGGTATAACTGGCCACCTGCTCTTGCCAGGCGGCCTTGCTCTGATTGATCCGCGCATTGCGGGCACCACCATCAAACAGGGTTTGCGCCAACGACACGCCCAGGCTGTACACCGCATCGCCATTGAACAACGACGACAGGGCGCTGCTGGCATAACCGCCACTACCGGTGAGCGTGATGGAGGGCCAGTAGTCCGCCCGGGCGGCGGCCACAGAATAATCCGCAGCCATCAGGCTGGCCTGGGCCTGGGCAATATCCGGGCGCTGGGCCAGCACCTGATCCGGTAAACCGGCCTGGATCTCCGGCAGCTGCAGATTGCTCAGGGTGCCGCCACCCACCTGGAATGCCTGCGGCATTTCTCCCACCAATACCGCCAGCGCATAACGGCTTTGCCGCAGCTGGTGACGCAAGGACGGCAACTGCGCTTTCACATTGGCGACCACGGTTTTCTGCTGGGCCAGATCCTGGGGGGAGACGGCACCGTTCTCTACCTTGGCCTGCACCACATCCAGCACTTGTTGGGCCAGCGCCAGATTCTCTTCCGACAGGGCCAGATTGTCCTGCAGATACAGCACCTGCAGATAGGTATTCACCACACTGGCAATCACCGTGAGCTGCACGGTATCGCGACTGAACTGGCTGGCCAGCAGGGAGGCCCGCGCCACATCACGGCTATTGCGAAGCTGCCCCCACAGGTCCAGCTCGTAGCTGGCACTCACGGAGGCGTTGTAGCTTTCACTGCTAC
>NZ_LWEZ01001354.1:0-1146 GCF_001634945.1 Alcanivorax sp. HI0044 | reverse complement strand
AAAAAGCCCCGGTTAAAAAGACCGCTGCCAAACCCGCAGTGAAAGCTGCACCCAAGAAAGCAGCGCCCCAAAAGGCCGTAGCGAAGAAGCCCGCAGCCAGCAAAACAGCCAGTAAGGCAACCGCTACGCCCAAAGCAACAACACCCAAAAAAGCGGCCACCAAGAAAGCCGCTGCGCCAAAGGCACCAGCAAAAGCTGCAGCTAGCAAGCCCCAGCCCAAGCCAGCGCCCAAGACTTCGGCAAAGAAAGCCGCTTCCAGAAAGGCTCCAGCAGCACCAAGAACGAAATTACCGGCCTCAGGCAAGGCCACCGCAGCGGCCCGTGCGGCCGCAAACACAGGTTCTGCACGGACTGCAACTGCCGGCAAAAGGACTTCGCCGAGCCGTTCCCCCTCTTCTGCTCAGGTAAATCCGAAAGTGAAAAAGAAAAGCACCAGTTCCTCCGCATCACAGGCCCAGGTTCACGGCTTCAAGCCTTACCAGCCCGGCCCTGACGAGGAATACATGAATGAAGCGCAACGCGACCACTTCCGCAATATCCTGCTGGCTTGGCGCCAGGAGCTAATGGAAGAAGCGGACCGCACCATGCACCACCTGCAGGACGAGCAGGCCAACCTTCCCGACCCGGCCGACCGCGCCACCCAGGAAGAAGAATTCGCTCTGGAACTGCGCACCCGCGACCGTGAGCGCAAGCTGCTCAAGAAAATCGAGAAGACCCTCGATCTGGTGGGCAAGGACGATTACGGCTTCTGCGAAGCCTGTGGCGTAGAAATCGGCATCCGCCGCCTGGAAGCTCGCCCCACTGCGGAAATGTGCATCGACTGCAAAGAGCTCGCTGAAATCAAGGAAAAGCAGCTGGCAGGTTAACGTCAGTTGACAGTGTACAGTTGATAGTTGACAGCTAACGGGGTGGAATGCCCCGGAAAAAGTAGACACCTTCATTTGGAGAGAAGGTGTCATGAAATACAAAGCCAAGCGCTACTTCAGCGATGATTTCAAACGCGAGGCCGTGCAGGCCTCGCTATCCACCACGCAGACACAGTCCGCACTAGCTGGCAAGCTAGGCATACACCCAAAGTTGTTAAGCCGCTGGCGAAGAGAATGGATTGTGACCAAGAAACCGTCTGCTAAATCCGTCCAGAACACG
>NZ_LWEZ01001353.1:0-1023 GCF_001634945.1 Alcanivorax sp. HI0044 | reverse complement strand
TCCGTCATCTCCCGCAAGCGCGCATAGAAATCCTGGGGCCCCAGGAAAAAGCCACCGTGCATCACCACCCCCCCGGCCAGGCTTTCACCGAACACCGCCTTCAAGGCTTCACGGGTGGTGCGATCGTCCAGATCATTGGGCACGGTCACGTCATTTGGCAGCTGCAGTTCGTCACCATGTTTGCTAATGCCGTCGCGGAAAATACCAAACCGTTTCAGGGTGCGTAGTTGCGCGCGGTCCAGCCGCCGACTGATGGCCGATTGCTCGCGCAGGGCATCCAGCAGCGCCAGCCCCGGCGTTGCCGGGTTGTGCATTTCCAGACGCTGCAGAGGTGCCCAGTCATAGACCGGGCGGCGAATGATGCCATCGTCAATCAACGTGAGCAGGCCATGGGTCATCATTTCGCTGCAACCGTAGAGGCCCTCACGAAAAACCCCGGTGCCCCCCTCCCGCTCAATCAAGGCGTCATGCTCAGGTGGCACACCCCAGGCTTTCAACGCACTCAGATAGCGGGGGTTGTCTTGCTCGCGCAAACGCAGATGATGCACCAGCGCATCGCCAAGGGCACCAATACCGATTTGCAGCGTGCCACAGTCACGCACCAGGGTACTGGCATGCAGGCCGACAAAATGGTCCTGAATATTCACCGGCATGTTCGGGGTACTGAACAACCGTGTGTGGCCTTCCGGGTCATCCACCAGCAGGTCCATCTCCGGTAGCCAATCGTCCACCCGGGCATCATTGCCCATAAAGGGCAGGTCCCGATGCACCTGCCCCACGGCCACGATGGTTTCACCGGCTTCCCGGCGGGCCTTGAGCAAGGGCATCAGGTCGAGCGTCACTTCCGGGTTGCAGGAAAAACTGTACTCGTCGTTACCGTCCACCTGCCGGTGAGCCAGTAATTGCGCTACCACATTCACACCGCGCGCATTGAGGTCCCGCGCCACATGGGTGTAGTTGCTGCTGATGTAATGTTGTTGAGCCACATCACTGCCCAGCATGCTGCCAGGCTGCACGAAAAAT
>NZ_LWEZ01001352.1:0-955 GCF_001634945.1 Alcanivorax sp. HI0044 | reverse complement strand
ACCACCCTGTTCACGGTGGTTTTGGCGGCCTGGCAGTGGGCGCTGGCGTCGGTGAGTGGTCGCCGTGATATTCCGGTGGGTGTCCCGGTGGCTAACCGCGAACGCAGCGAAGTAGAAGCGCTGGTGGGATTCTTCGTGAATACCCTGGTGGTGCGCGGGCAGCCGCAGGCGGCGCTCACGGTAAGCCAGTGGGTGGCGCAGCTGCACCAGACCATGCTGGACGCCCAGGCTCACCAGGCGCTGCCGTTTGATCAGCTGGTGGCATCCCTGTCGCCTCGCCGGGAGCCGGGTGAAACACCCCTTTTCCAGGTGTTGTTCAACTATCAGCGTCGCGATACGACAGCAAGAAATCTGAGCGACGGCGTCACCATTGCACCGCTTGCTCAGGGTGTGCCGCATGCGTTGTTTGATTTGGCACTGGATGTCCATGAGGGGGATGGCGGTGCGTTGTTGCTGACGCTGACCTATGCGGCAGACCGTTTTCATTCAGACACTGCCGAGCGACTGAAGCAGGCCATGAGCCAGGTGCTGGCGGCATTCGGCGAGGGTCAGCGAACGCTGGGTGCCATCGCTGTGTCAGAGGCCGATTTACCGCAGCTGCAGCATTGGGGGCAGGGGGCCGGCCAGTGGCAAGCGGATAGTTTTGTCTCTTTGTTTTCACAGCAGGCTGCGAGACAGGGCGATGCCATTGCACTGATGCACGGGGATACCCGCGTGTCGTTTGCTGAATTGGAAGCACGTTCCAATCAATTGGCCCGTTATCTGATCGCCCAGGGTGTAAAACCGGATGGCGTGATTGGTGTGTCCTTCGAGCGCGGCGTCACCATGGTGGAAGCTTTTATCGCCGTGATGAAAGCGGGCGGCGCCTTTTTGCCGCTGGACCCGGGTTATCCCTCCGAACGCTTGCACTACATGCTGGAAGACAGCGGCGCCAAGTTGCTGCTTACGTCTTCAG
>NZ_LWEZ01001351.1:0-18604 GCF_001634945.1 Alcanivorax sp. HI0044 | reverse complement strand
AACTCGCGTTGCCGACGGTAATGCCGAACCGTTGAGTGATGCCCAGCAGCAGGCAGCATTGGTTGAACTTGCCAATGTGGAAGGGCAGCGCAATTTCCGTCAGGTGGTTGCCCTGTTACGTGACGAGGGCGATGTGGAGCTCCATCCGTCCCGGTTGAGCGCCAACCAGGGAGAGTAATTTCCCTGCGGTGTTCCGCCCACAAAAAAGCCCACCGAGATGGTGGGCTTTTTTGTGCTTAAGCCTTTGCTTTTTCTAGGCGTTGCCTTGAGGCATCAGTCCTAGAGCTCAAGCTCAAACGGCATGGATACTGTGCTAGCGCCAGCGTCTACATAGGTGATCTCGCCGGTAATGCCGGAGGCCAGGTCTGAGCACAGAAACGCGGCGGTATTGCCCACTTCCTCAATGGTCACGTTACGGCGCAGAGGTGCCTTGGCGGCATTGTAGTCGAGCATGCTGCGGAATTTCTTGATGCCAGAGGCCGCCAGAGTGCGAATGGGGCCGGCAGATATGCCGTTCACACGGACGCCATCCGGCCCCATGCTGGCAGCGAGATAACGCACAGACGCCTCCAGACTGGCCTTGGCCATGCCCATCACATTGTAGTTGGGCACGGACTGGCGGGCGGCGTGGTAGGTAAGGGTGAGCAGGGCGCCATTGCGGCCGGCCAGCATGCTTTTGCCAGCCTTGGCCAGTGCCACGAAGCTATAGCTGGAAATATCGTGGGCAATCTGGAAACCCTCGCGGGTGACCACATCCACAAAGTTACCATCCAGTTCGGCAGCGGGGGCGAAACCCACAGCGTGAACGATACCGTCTAGCCCATCCCACTGCTTGCCGAGTTCAGCAAAAACGGCATCAATGGCCTCGTCGCTGGTGACATCACAGGGAAAGCACATGGCTTCGCTGCTGCCGTACCGTTCTGCGGCTTTGAGTACACGGCTTTTCAGTTTGTCGTTCTGGTAAGTGAAAGCCAGCTCGGCACCTTCGCGGTGCATGGCTTCGGCGATACCGGTGGCAATGGAGCGGTCGCTGGCGACGCCGACAATCAGGTAACGCTTGCCTGCAAGAAATCCCATGTTCGTCCTCGATATGCTTTTTGAGTAGAAAATTGAAAGTTGAAAGTTTCAAAACGCGAGCTGACGTGTTTGCCAGCGATATAATCTTCTCCAGCGGCAATAACGTCCTGGGGATATCTGTCCCGTTACAACAAGACGGAGGTAAGCTGCGTTGCGGTAAGGTGAGGCGGTTTGCCTCTGGACGGATCCGCGCTTTTACCTTTCAACTTCCAACTTGTCTCCGATTATAGGCAATTTACCGCGCTATTACGCCAGCCCGCAGGCGATCAAAGTGCAACCGTCTGTTTCCTGCTATGGGCAAAGGCGGCGGCCATGAGTTTGTGTGTATAAGGCTGCTGCGGGTTGTCGAATACGGCCTGCGTATCGCCATGTTCCACTGTCTTGCCGTCTTTCATGACCAGTACCCGGTGGCAAATGGCCCGAATTACCTTGAGATCGTGGCTGATAAACAGGTAGCTGAGCCCACGTCTTGCCTGCAAGGATTTGAGCAATTCCAGAATCTGGTGCTGGACGCTGCGGTCCAGTGCCGAGGTGGGTTCATCCAGAACCAGCAATTGCGGTTCCATGATCAGTGACCTGGCGATGGCGATCCGCTGGCGCTGGCCGCCGGAAAATTCATGGGGGTAGCGATGGCGCACGTCGGTGGGCAGGCCCACTTCCTCAAGAATACGGCAGACCTGTTCTTCTCTTTCCGAGGTGCTCAGTGCGGGTGCGTGCACAGCAAGCCCCTCGGCGACAATCTGGCCCACGGTCATGCGCGGGTTCAGGCTGCCGTAGGGGTCTTGAAATACCACCTGGAAACGGCTGCGCCATTGCCGTAAGCCGGAACGGGAAAGCGCGCGGATGTCCGTGCCATCCATTTCGATATCGCCGTCACTCTGGATCAACCGCAACAGGGCGAGAGCCAGGGTGGACTTGCCCGAGCCGGACTCACCCACGATGCCAAGGGTCTCGCCGCGGCGCAGTGTCAGATCAATTTGATCCACCGCGTGGAGCAACGGTGGTGGCGAGAAAAGGGCGCGGCGCTTGCCTTTGAACGTCACGGCCATGCCACGGGCTTCGAGTAGCAGCGGAGTGTCATCTGGCAGCGGCTCCAGGCGACCCTGGGGCTCCGCATGGATCAGGTGGCGCGTGTAGTCTTCCTGGGGGTGATTCAGCACGGTATCTGTGGGGCCCGCTTCCACCCGTTTGCCGTTGTGCATGACCACGATGTCTTCGGCAAAGCGGCTGACAACGCCCAGGTCATGGCTGATCAGGAGAATGGAGAGATTCAGCTCTTTCTGCAGCCGCTTGATCAGGTCGAGAATAGTTTCCTGTACCGTCACGTCGAGAGCGGTGGTGGGCTCATCGGCAATCAGGATCTGTGGTTCATTGGCCAGGGCCATAGCGATCATGACCCGCTGGCGCTGGCCCCCGCTGAGTTGGTGCGGATAGCGGTCCAGCATGTCCGGTGTAGCGGGCAGTTCGACCTGCTCAAGCAGCGACAGACACCGCTCACGGGCGCGTTTTTTGCTCATGCCCTGATGCACAAACAGGCTTTCGCTGATCTGTTTTTCCACGGTATGCAAGGGGTTCAGGGCCGTCAGCGGCTCCTGGAAAATCATCCCGATGCGACCGCCGCGCAGTTTGCGTTTCTGTTCAGTGTTAAGCGTTTGCAGGTCCGTATCGTCCAGTTGCAGGCTGTCGGCCTGCCAACTCGCGTTTTCCGGTAACAGGTCCATCACAGACAAGGCGGTAAGCGATTTACCAGAACCGGATTCCCCTACTAACGCCAACATTCGCCCGGGGTGGAGTTCCAGTGACATGTCATCGACGGCAAGCTGGTCGGCAAAGCGAATACTCAGCCCTTCTATGCGCAGCAGGCTCATTGCAGAAACTTCCTTGTGTCGAACGCATCGCGAATGGCTTCACCGATAAACACCAGCAGGGTGAGCATCAGGGTGAGCGTGGCAAACACGCTGATACCTAGCCACGGAGCATGCAGGTTCGCCTTTCCCTGGCCCACCAGACGGCCCAGAGAAGGCGCATCCGGTGGCATACCAAAGCCGATGAAATCCAGAGAGGTGAGCGTGACCACGGCACTGTTGAGAATAAACGGCAAGAAGGTAAGTGTGGCTACCATGGCGTTGGGCAGCATGTGGCGGAACATGATGATTGGGGTGCGTACGCCCATGGCGTGGGCGGCACGCACATAGTCCATGTTGCGACAGCGCAGGAACTCCGCGCGCACCAGGTCTACGAGTGCCATCCAGGAGAACAGCAGCAGAATGACCAACAGCGTCCAGAAACTGGGCACCACAAAGCTGGAAATAATAATAATCAGGTAAAGCGTAGGCATGCTGGACCAGATTTCCAGAAACCGCTGGCCGGAAAGATCCAGCCAGCCGCCGTAATAGCCCTGGATGGCACCGACGATAATGCCGACGATGCTGGAGAGAATGGTTAGCATCAGACCGAACAGAACGGAAATACGGAAGCCATAAATCAACCCGGCCAGCACATCGCGGCCCTGGTCATCGGTGCCCAGCCAGTTTTCCGCTGAGGGCGGGGCCGGGGCAGGGACAGTGAGATCGTAGTTGATGGTGTTGTAGCTGTATCGGATGGGCGGCCATACCATCCAGCCCTTGTCGTTGATCAGATCCTTGACCACGGGATCGCGGTAGTTGGTTTCTGACTCGAAAAAACCGCCGAAGGTGGTTTCCGGGTAGGTGTTGAACACGGGAGCGTAGAGTTCATTGTCGTAGCTGACCAGCAAGGGCTTTTCGTTGGCAATCAGTTCGGCGCCAAGGCTGAGTACGAACAGCATGACAAAAATCCACAGCGCCCAATAGCCGCGTTTGTTGGAACGAAACGCCTGCCACTGGCGTTGCCAGACCGGGTTGCGCATTAATGGGTTACGGAAGGCCATCAGCTCTGCCTCCGTTCGAAATCAATGCGCGGATCGACCCACATATAGGTCAGGTCACTGACCAGCTTCAGCAGCAGGCCGATCAGGGTGAAAATGAACAGGGTACCAAAAACGACGGGGTAGTCCCGGTTGATGACGGACTCGAAGCCCAGCAGGCCTAGGCCATCGAGGGAAAAAATAAACTCGATTAACAGTACGCCAGTGAAGAACATGCCGACGAAAGCGGCGGGAAAACCGGCGATAATGATCAGCATGGCATTGCGAAAAACATGCCCGTATAGCACCTGCTTTTCGCTGAGCCCTTTGGCGCGGGCGGTCTGCACATACTGTTTGCGAATTTCATCCATGAATGAGTTCTTGGTCAGCATAGTCAGGGTGGCAAAGCTGCCAGCGACGATAGCCAGAGTGGGCAAGGTGATGTGCCACAGGTAGTCGGACACTTTTCCAAACAGGCTTAACTGCTCGAAATTGTCAGAGGTCAGGCCGCGCAGTGGGAACCATTCGAAATACGAGCCCCCGGCAAAGAGGACGATGAGCAAAATGCCGAGCAGGAAGCTGGGAATGGCAAAACCGACCACAATGGCCGTGCTACTCCAGATGTCAAAGCGTGAGCCATCTTTCACCGCTTTATGGATGCCCAGGGGAATCGACACCATATAGGCAATCAACGTGCTCCACAGACCCAGAGACAGCGACACAGGAATACGTTCCACGATCAGCTCGGTCACTGAGCGATCGCGGTAGTAGGATTCTCCGAAATCAAAACTCAGATAGCTTTTGACCATTAGCCAGAAACGTTCCGGCGCGGGTTTGTCAAAGCCATAGAGCTTTTGTATCCGTTCCACCAGTTCCGGGGGCAGGCCTTTGGAGCCGCGATAGTCGCCGCCGTTGCTGAGCGTATCCACGCTGCCGCCGGCAAAACTGCCGCCGGCACCGCCACCAATGCCCTGTAGCTCCGCGAGAGTCTTTTCCACGGGGCCGCCCGGGGCGGCCTGCACCACGACAAAATTCAGCAAAAGAATGCCGAACAGGGTAGGGATGATAAGCAACAGCCGTTTGGCAATATAAAGTCGCATCATTGCGCGTTGCTGTCCCACCAGGTGTCGATCGCGCCATCAATGCCTACGTATTCAGGCAGGGATGGATGTTTCAGGCGGCTACGGTATGACAAGCGATGATGGTCTGCATACCAGTTGGGGATCACGTAAAAGTTCCACTGTAGTACCCGGTCCAGAGCGCGGCATGCGGTAATCAGCTCGTCCCGGGTGGTAGCGGTGACAATGGCATCGACCAGGGTGTCCACAGCCGGATTCTGAATGCCGATGATGTTTCGGCTGCTGGGGTCCTCGGCAGCGTCGCTGCCCCAGTATTCCAGTTGCTCGTTGCCGGGGGAGGACGACTGGGCAAAGGAACTGACTACCATATCGAAGTTGAAATTACGGATGCGCTCCACGTATTGGCTGGTGTCTACCTTGACCACTTGAGCATCAATGCCCAGCGCTTTCAGGTTGCGGGCAAACGGCAGCAGGATGCGTTCGAACGCGGGTTGATGCAACATGATCTGAAAACTGACCGGGGTACCATCCGGGCTGTGAAGCTGGCCCTCCCTGATCTTATAGCCGGCTTTTTTGAGCAGAGTTTGTGCCCGGGCCAGGTTGGCACGGGGGCGGCCGCTGCCATCGCTTTTCGGCGGTTCATAGCTTTCCGTGAAAACCCGCTCCGGGATGACGTCGCGCAAGGGTTCCAGTAATTTCAATTCCGCCTCGCTGGGCAGGCCGGTGGCTGCCATGTCCGAGTTCTGGAAGTAACTGCGTGTGCGGTTGTACTGGCCATAGAACAGATTGGCGTTGGACCATTCGAAATCCAGTGCGTAGGTCATGGCTTCGCGCAGGGCCACGTTCTGGAACAGGGGGTTACGCAGGTTGTAGACGATCCCCTGCATGCCTGCGGGGTTTGAGTGGGGGACTTCCTCCTTGACCAGTTTGCCTTGGTCGAAGGCCGGGCCTTTATAGCTGGTGGCCCAGTTTTTTGAGCTCACTTCAAAGCGCCAGTCGTAATCTCCCCGCTTGAAAGCTTGCAGGGCGACGGTGTCATCCAGGAAATAGTCGAATGAAACGGTATCGAAATTATTGCGGCCACGCATGATGGGCAAGTCTTTGGCCCAGTAATCCTTGCGGCGCTGGAAGGTGATCTGTTTTCCGGTATCCACATTGCCGACGCTATAGGGGCCGGAACCAATAGGCTTTTCCAGGCCAGCGCTGGTAAATTCCCGGGTTTTCCAGACGTGTTCAGGAAGCACCGGCAGCTGGCCGATGATCAGCGCCAATTCCCGGTTGTCACCGGGTTTGAAATGAAAGGTGACGGTGTGTTCGTCGTCGGCGGTGACGTGATCCACGCCGCTGTAATAAAAGCTGTAGAAAGGCGCGCCATCGTTGATGAGTGTGTTGAATGTCCACACCACATCGCTGGCCTGTACCGGCTCGCCATCACTGAAGGTGGCTTTGGGGTTAAGGTGGAAGCGGACCCAGCTACGGTCTTCCGGCCATTCGATGGTTTCGGCGAGCAAGCCGTATTGGGTGAAGGGCTCATCTTCGGCGCGGGTGGTTAGCGTGTCATAGACAAGAGAGCCGATACCCGCCGCAGCGGTGCCTTTCGGTACGAAAGGGTTCAGGCTGTCAAAGGTGCCAATGACGTGACGGCGCAATTTGCCCCCTTTGGGAGCCTCGGGGTTCACATAATCCAGGTGCTGAAAGCCTGCCGGGTACTTCGGGCTGCCGTGCATGGCCATGGCATGACTGCGATGAATATCGGCCTGCGCCAAGGCGGAAAAACAGCACAGACCCACCAATAGCCCGCGTAGCAGGCTGCGGTTAATGGCCATAAAGACTCCTTGTTATTTTTTGACCCACCAAGTGTCCAGACCCAGTCCGTAGGGGATTGGTTCCGGTGGGCGGGCAAACTTGTCCCACCAGGCAATGCGGTGTGTGCTGATATAGTAGTTCAGGACGCCGTATTGCTGGTAGCGCAACATGCGGTCCAGCGCTTGCAGGCTGAGCCGGTAGTCAGCTTCGTTATCGGTGCTGAGCGCATGGTCAACCAGAAAATCCACCACCGGGTTGCGAATACCCGCCAGGTTGCGGCTGCCGACCACCTTGGCGCTGTCGGAAAGAAAATAGTCTTTCAGTTCCGGGCCCGGGTAGGCCTGAATCGGTAGCACAAACAGCACCACATCGTAATCGAAGCTATCCAACCGCTGCTTATAGGCCGCCGGGTCGATTTCCCGGTATTGGGCATCGATGCCCAGGCGTTTCAGATTGCGAAACCAGGGCGCAAGAATGCGGTAAATGCCTGGGTTGTGGTAATTCAAAACGGTGAACTGCAGCGGTTGGCCTTGTGCATTGACCAGGGTTTGCCCCTCGAGTCTCCAGCCGCTTTCTTTAAGCAGCGCCAGCGCTTCGCGCATGCGGTGGCGTATCTGTCCGCTGCCATCGTTCACCGGCGGGTTGATGTCTGCGTCAAAATAATCGTTCGGCAGCTGATCCAGAAACGGCGTCAACAAGGCTTTTTCTGCCTCGGGAGCGGGTGTGCCCGCTCGGTAGTCGCTGTTGGGAAACCAGCTTTGTGTGCGTTGATAGGCACCGCTGAACAGGTTCTTGTTGGACCACTCGAAATCGAACAGCAGGCTGGCGGCGCGGCGGACATTGATGTCATTGAACGGGGCGCGGCGAGTATTGAAGAAGAAGGCCTGTACCGGGCGAGGAATCTGATGGGGCACTTCGGCGCGTTTTACCTTGCCGTCTTCCAGGGCGGAGAACGCATAGGCGGTGGCCCAGTGTTTGGAGCTGTAATCGTAGTGTAGATCGTAGCCACCGGCCTTGAAGGCTTCGAAGCCCACATCTGCATCGCGGTAGAACTCGAATTCCACCGTGTCGAAATTATAGCGGCCCCGGTTTACCGGCAGGTCTTTGGCCCAGTAGTCCTTTACCCGGCTAAACGTCACTTTGCGCCCGGCGTCCACATGGGTGACTTGATAGGGGCCACTGGACAGCGGCGGGGTGAGTGAGGCGCTTTCGAAATCATGCTTGTGCCAGTAATGGCGCGGCAGGATCGGAATAGCGCCTGCCATCAGAGGCAGATCCCGGCGCCCCCGGTGGAAAGTGAATTTCACCGTTTGCGGGTCAAGGGCTTCCACGCTGGCGATATCGGCCAGGCGCAGGGTGAACTCCGGGTGGCCTTTTTCGCGCAGGGTATTTACCGAAAAGACCACATCGTCGGCGCGAATCGGGTGGCCGTCGTGGAAGCGGGCTTCGTCGCGAATATGGAAGGTGCACCAGCTGCGATCTTCGGGGTATTCCAGCCAGTCGGCAATCAGCCCGTAGGCCGTGCCTGCCTCATCGCCAAGTGGGTTGTGTGGCTGGCTGCCCATTAGCAGGCTGTCGGCGATTTCCGTGACCCCATACATCTGGATGCCCGGCGTATCGGCCGGGCTGCGGCCTTTAAGAATATAGGGGTTCAGGCTGTCGAAGGTGCCTTGGCCGAATAATCGCAGGGTGCCGCCCTTGGGGGCATCCGGGTTGACGTAATCGAGGTGCTGGAAATCGGCGGGGTACTTGAGGCTGCCAAACGGGTGGTAACCGTGGCTGCGAGTGGGCTCGGCGTGGCAAACCACGCCGAGCAACAGGCCCAGCAGGGCAAAGGTAAGTTTAGTGCGTTTGGCGAATATCAACGTAGACTGTCAGCCGTTGCCCGGGTTGTAGGTATCGATTGTTGGCTACCGTGTTGTTCCAGCTTTTTATATCGTTGACCGATACATTAAAGCGGTCGGCAATGGCATACAAGGAATCGCCGTTGCGAACCGCATAGCGGACCTTGCGCACCATGTTCGGGTTGCTGGAGGAGGGCGTGTTGCTGGCCGGGCTGGCCGCCAGGCTTCCCTTGGTCCACACCGCCAGGCTCTGGCCTATACGCAGGCTGTCTTTGGGGGCCATGCTATTCCATTTGGCCAACTCAGGCACGCCGACGTTATGGCGGCGGGCGATTTCCCAGAGCGTATCACCGGGCTGCACCGTGTAATCGACGCGCTGGCGACCCTTGGGGTGCTTGGACTGTTTTTTGGCCAGGCGCGATTCAGCACTAAGGCTGTAGTCGCTGCTGGAGGACGCCGGGCCGGGAATCAGCAGGGTGCGGCCGGCAATAATGGTGTTGTTCTTCATGTGGTTAATGTTGCGAAGTACCTGGGGGGTCGTGCGGTACTGGCGGGCAATGGCGCCCAGATTATCGCCGGGCCGAATTTCGTAACGGGCCCACTGCATGCGTTGGTCTTTGGGCAGGCTGGCCAGTTTCGTCTGGAAATTCTCGGCCCGATCCACAGGGACTAACAACCGGAAGGGGCCATCCGGGGATGTGGCCCAGCGATTATAGGACGGGTTGAGCAGGTAGAGCTCTTCCACAGAAATATCCGCCAAACGTGCGGCTTGGGCCAGGTCGATTTGCCCGCCGGTTTTTACCGTGGCGAAGTAGGGTTCGTTGGCGATGGGGTGGAGGGGGACGCCGTAGGCCTGCGGGTCACCGACAATCTGGGCGATGGCCAGTAATTTAGGGACATACGCGGTGGTTTCGCGGGGCAGGTTCAGGTTCCAGAAATCGGTGGGCTTTCCGGCTTCTTTATTGTGACGGATGGCTCGCGATACAGTGCCGCCCCCGGCGTTGTAAGAGGCTAGCGCCAGTAGCCAGTCACCCTCAAAGCGGCTGGAGAGCTGCTGCAGGTAATCCAATGCGGCATTGGTGGACTTGAGGATGTCCCGGCGTTGGTCTTCCCACCAGGTGCGCTGCATGCCGAAATAATCCCCGGTGGAGGGAATAAACTGCCAGGGCCCCGCCGCGCGGGCATGGGAGTAAGCAAAGGGATCAAAAGCACTTTCTACGATTGGCAACAAGGCCAGTTCCAGCGGCATATCGCGGGCTTCGGCTTGCTCGACGATGTAGTGCAGGTAGCGTTCTGAACGTGTCGTGACGCGGGTGAAATACTCTGGGTGGCGCGCGTACCATTCACGTTGCACACGAATCCGGTCGTTTTCGATACTCAAATCGAGCCCGTAGCCAGCGCGCAAGCGCATCCAGAGGTCGTCGGCGGTTGGCTGATTTTCGCCGTCTTCGACTGGGCTGGGTTCGTCCATGCCGTTCGCCAAATTGACGTCATCCACGGAAGGCTCGGCAGCCGGCATGGGGGGAAGATCTTCAAGGGGCTTATTGGTTGCACAACCGCCAAGGACGCCCAGCCCGAGAAAAAGGGCTAAAGGAATAATTTTTTTCATAATCATGGAGTAACGCTAAAAATTTCATGCATTCTGGCGACGGATAGGCGGCGCGGCAAGGACGAGGCGCTAAAAGTTGTCCTTCCAGCGACGCAAGGCCGCAAAACACTGCATATCAGAATCCCCGCAGCCAGGCTCATGGCGCTGACAGGAATCCTTCAAGTCTTTGTCATCACTGCGTAAAAACGGGTTGGTCGCTTTTTCTTCCGCGAGGGTGGAAGGCAGCGTGATTTTACCTTTTTGGCGCAACTCAATGACGGCCTGCAAGCGCGCCCGTACGGCGGGGTCTTCCGGGGTGACGGCGGCGGCGAAGGTCAGGTTGGCCTGGGTGTATTCGTGGGCACAGAACACCTGGGTATTATCAGGTAGGGCGGCCAGACGCTGCAGGGAATGGAGCATTTGCTCCGGCGTGCCTTCGAACAGACGACCGCAGCCCCCGGCAAACAAGGTGTCACCGCAGAATAGCCAGCCCTGTGCCGCGTTGATAAAGGCGATATGGCCCAGGGTGTGGCCGGGTACGGCCATGACGGTGAACGAGAGGTCGGTGCCCGCAGGCGTGATGGTGTCGCCGTCGCGGAGCGGGTGGCTCATGGCCGGAATGGATTCCGCTGCTGGGCCGTACACGGGAATGTCCCGGTCTTTGGTCAATGCCGCAATACCGCCCACATGGTCCGGATGGTGATGGGTGATCAAGAGTGCGGACAGTGTCAGACCGTTTTCGCTGAGGTAACGCTCCACCGGTGCGGCGTCGCCGGGGTCGACGACAACACATTGATCCTGTTGATGAAATGCCCAGATATAGTTGTCATTGAAGGCGGGGATAGCGATAGGGCTGGCTGTCATGTCGTGGTACGCTCCTGTCTGTAAGCAGGTCCGTTGGCACCTGTTTCAGTGCTTCATCATCCGGTTCACGCATTCATGGATCAAGAGATTGTCCGCTATGCAGCTACCTCCACTCAACCGTATCTCGTTCAATGCCTCCTCCGGCGAATTGGGAAGAGGCTTTGATAAATGGCTCGACAGTGAACCGGGCCAGGCCTTGCTGAGCGAAGAAAAAGCCATGCTGACCGAGTGGCTGCGCAGCCAGGCGGGCCAGCGCGCGGTGGCGATTTATGCCGGTGGTGGCCGTGATCTCCTGTCGGAATCGCCGCTGCGCTGGCAAACCAGCATCGCGCCGCCCGGTTTTACCGGGGTGAAATTACAGTCGCGTCTGGATCTGTTGCCGATTGCGAAAAGCAGTGTGGATGTGCTGTTGCTGCATCACACCATGGATTTCGCCGCCGATCCTCACCAGGCATTGCGTGAAGCGTCGCGTTGCATGGCGCCGGGCGGCAAGATGGCGATCATCGGGTTTCATCCCGTCAGCGTGATGGGGGTGGCCCGCTGGCTGCTCTGGTGGAAGTCACCGGGGTGGATGGGACGCTATTATCGCCCCAATCGATTGACCGACTGGTTACAGGTTCTCGGATTTGAGGTCGATGGCATGGCCAGTGGCTTCTATACTATGCCGCTGTCCGATCGTGGTCGCAGCCGGGTGCGCCTGCTGGACTGGCTTGGGCGTTTCCTCTGGCCGCGTCACGGCAATACATACCTGCTGGTGGCAAGAAAACGCGCCGGCGTGGTGCGTCCGTTGGCCACACGACAACGCAAGGTGCCACGCAATACCGTGGTGCCGGTACCGGTGGCCCGCTGGGGCCAGCAGAACAGGGAGTCCTGAGTCTTTGAAGAACGTGATTATCTATACCGACGGCGCGTGCCGCGGTAATCCCGGCCCGGGTGGCTGGGGCGCCATTCTCCTTTACGGTGACAAGGAGAAGGAATTATTTGGTGGCGAGCCTGAGACCACCAACAACCGCATGGAACTGATGGCCGCCATCGTGGCCCTGGAGACCCTCAATGCTCCCTGTCAGGTGGTACTGACGACGGACTCCAAATACGTCATGGACGGCATCACCCAGTGGATGGCGAACTGGAAAAAGCGTGGCTGGAAAACAGCCTCGAAGCAGCCGGTCAAGAATGTGGATCTGTGGCAACGCCTCGATGCAGCGGTGCAACGCCACGAAATCGACTGGCAGTGGGTCAAGGGCCATAGTGGCCACCCGGGCAATGAGCGGGCCGATGCGCTGGCTAACCGGGGTATTGATGAAATGAAACAGCAGGGGCGAGCAGGCTAATGCGTCAGGTTGTACTGGATACGGAAACTACCGGCTTGGAGCCCAATGACGGGCACCGGGTGATCGAAATTGGTTGCGTGGAGATGGAAAATCGCCGCCTGACCGGCAATAACCTGCATCTGTACCTGAATCCTGAACGGGAGATTGATGCAGGCGCGCTGGCGGTTCACGGCATCAGCACCGAGTTTCTGGCAGACAAGCCCACCTTTGACAAGGTGGTGGATGAATTTCTGGCTTTTGTCGACGGGGCGGAACTGGTTATCCATAACGCGCCTTTTGACGTGGGCTTCCTCAACCATGAGCTGCGCCGGCTTGGCGCCCGGTACGGGACCATCGAACAGCGTTGTGGGGTCCTGGATACCTTGGTGATGGCTCGCCAGAAACATCCGGGACAGAAAAATAACCTGGATGCGTTGTGCCGTCGGTATTTCGTGGAAAACGGCCACCGTGAACTGCACGGCGCCTTGCTGGATGCTGAAATTCTGGCGGACGTTTATCTGGCCATGACCGGCGGGCAGACCCGCCTGTCTCTGGGCGGGAACGATGGCAGTGAACAGGGAGGTGATGCCACTGCAGAAGCGATCAGACGTTTGAGTGCAGACCGCCCGGCGCTTGCCGTCGTTCGTCCCAGTGAAACTGAGATACAGCGCCACAACGACAAGCTGACCGCCATTGCGGGCAAGAATGGTGGGCCTACCGTGTGGCAGAGCCTGACAGAGGATGACACGCCACTGCAGTAGCAGTTACAACAACAGCATTGTATTAACAGGCCATGCCGCTAGCGTGGCATTTTCTGGGCTCCTGCCCTCTAGCTTCGCGATTTCCACCTCTTTACACCGGCAAGCCGGGGCAAATCAGTGTCCCGGGATGACCGGTGTTTCCTGCAGGTCGTCCACCTGGTGGTGCTGAATCCAGCCATTCTCGTACATGTAGTTAGTGGCAGGTTCTAGCGCGGTGGCCGTCATGATCAGGCCGGTAATCGACATCACAATAGTGTACGGCAAAGCCATGACCACCATGCGCCCATAGGATAACCGCACCAATGGCGCCAGTGCCGAGGTGAGCAGGAACAGGAAGGCTGCCTGACCGTTAGGGGTGGCCACAGACGGGATGTTGGTGCCAGTGTTAATGGCGACGGCCAGCAGATCGAATGTATCCCGGTCAATCTCACTCTTCAGCAGGGCCTGCCCGACTTCATCCACATATACCGTGGCTACAAAGACGTTGTCAGAGACTGCCGACAATACACCATTGGCCATGTAGAAGGCGGGGCCTTGAACGTGTTTGTCCAGGGTCAGCACATATTCAATAACCGGCGCGAAAAGCTGTTGGTCGGCAATGACCGCCACCACGGCGAAAAACACGGTGAGCAGGGCCGTGAACGGCAGGGCCTCTTCAAAGGCTGCTCCCAGGCGATGTTCTTCGATAATCCCGGTGAAGGAGGTGGCCAGAATGATGACGGTGAGCCCTACCAGGCCCACAGAAGCGGCGTGGGTGGCCAGACCGATCACCAGCCACACGGCTGTGATGGCTTGAATCACCAGTGCCGCCCGGTTTTGCGGGGTGCGCTTACGGTCCTGTTCCAGGGCGTACTGACGCATGATTCCACGCACTTTCTCAGGAATGTCTTCGCCGTAACCAAAGCTGCCGCTGATTTCCAGAAAGATGCAGGTCAGTAGACCCATTGCCAGCACCGGCAGGGTAATTGGGGCCATACGCAGGAAGAATTCGCCGAATTCCCAGCCCGCCTTGTTGGCAATCAACAGGTTTTGGGGTTCGCCTACCAGGGTGCAAACGCCGCCCAGTGCGGTGCCCACCGCCGCGTGCATCAGCAGGCTGCGCAGAAATGAGCGGAAGCGACGCAGGTCTTCGCGGTGCAGCTCTTCCACGGCGGTGTCGTCACCGTGGTCGTGTTTCTGCTGGAACGTCTTGCCGGAGGCTACCTTGTGGTAAATGCCATAAAAGCCGGTGCATACGGCAATGACCACGGCGGTAACCGTTAGCGCGTCAAGAAAGGCGGAGAGCAGGGCAGCGGCCGCACAGAACAGCAGACTCAGCGTCACTTTGGATTTCACGCCCAGCAGCAGACGGGTGAACATGAACAGCAGCAGATCTTTGAGGAAGAAAATCCCGGCAACCATGAAGATCAACAGCAACATCACCTCGATATTGCCCACCACCTTGTGCAGCACGGTATCAGCGGAGGTGAGGCCGATCATGACCGCTTCAATGGCCAGCAGGCCGCCGGGTTGCAGGGGGTAGCACTTGAGCGCCATGGCCAGGGTGAAAATGAACTCGGCCAGCAGCAGCCAGCCCGCCGTCACCGGGCCCAGGGCCAGGGCCACCAGGGGGTTGATCAGCAGGAAGGCAACGATGGTGTATTTGTACCAGGCGGGGGCCTGCCCCAGGAAGTTCTGAATAAAGGCGCGGCCTAGCGTGGCTGACATGACGAGTTCCTGCTGAACGGCAAATGGGAAAGGGCGCCCAGCTCGGATGAAGCACGCCAAACTCGGGCGCGGCAATGATAAGGACTTGGCTTGCCCCAGTACAGTGCAAAGGGGTGGCAATTTGCCCTGGATCAATGGAGGGATTGACGCAGCCGGTTGGCGCACGTAACGCGAAACCGTGTCTGGCCACGGGGAGGAGTGTGGGCAGGTTAACAAATCATCAATAAATCAGTTGCTTACAAATGAAAGTTGACGCAGTCTTTGATGACGTGCAAAAGTTGATGCGCCTTGTTTTACAATCCTGTTTTGACGATTGCGGGTGTATCCGGGGGTTTGCGCGCCTAACGAACGAACCCGATGATAATAACAGTTTGGTGCTTGCGGAGAGTCCATGGTTGCCATAACAAACACCACCTCCCTGACTTTTCTCAAGGAAGCGATAGATACCACCCTGACGGAAGCTGAAAACCAGCTTGAAGCGTTTTCGGACGACCATAGCCGCCAGGATGAGTTGCAGCATTGCGCGCAAGCCTTTCAGCAACTCCGCGGTATCTGCCAGGTGGTTGAGCTGCCTGCAGCAGCTTTAATGAGTGAAGAAATGGCGCTGGCCGCTCGGGAGCTACAGGAAAAAGTGTCTGAGGCCCGCATCCAGGCGTTGAGTAATGCGATTGTCCTGCTGACCCGTTATTTTGACTATGTGCAGCTGAAAAACCGCACACTTCCTGCCTTGCTGATTGGTGGGATTAATGAACTGCGGCGCTCCGGTGGAAAAGGCCTGATTCAGGAGAGCCATTTCTTTAGTGCCGACCTGTCCCGTCAGCGTGCACCTGAAGCTCCCCAGCGAGAGCTATCGGTTAGCGAACTGTCAGACCTGTCCCGTCGCCTGCGGCATATGTACCAGGTCGGGTTGCTGGGGGTTCTGCGTGGGCAAGGCAATGCCACTAATCTCAAGTTGATGGCCCGGGCGCTGGTGCGCCTGGATCGTGCGGCTGGTCAATGCGGTCTAAGCCGCTTTCTGTGGGTGGCCCAGGCCGTACTGACAGCCATGTACTGCGACCAGATGGCGATTACGCCTGCTCGTAAAGCCCTGCTATCCCAATTCGATCGTCAGCTCAAAAAACTGGTTTACGATGGTGACCAGGCGGTGACGGAAGAGGCGCCACTGCTGTTGATCAAGGAAAGTCTGTTTATCGTTTCGCTATCCGCTGAAGATAGCGGCACCATTGGCGATGTGAAGCAGGCTTTTGGTCTGAAGTCCGAGGTTAGTGACACCGTATTGCAGCGTGAGCTGGCATTGATGACCGGTGCCAGCGGCTCGGTGATTCGTTCTGTGGCCACGGCCATGCGCGATGAAATTGCGGATTTGAAGGAAAGCCTGGATTTGGCTTCCCAGGGCGTTGCCGACACCAATTACCAGTCGGTTGCTGCCAGCCTGAATCGCCTGGGCAGTACCCTGGACATGATCAACAAGGATGACGAATCCCGGGCAATCAAATTGCGCGCCCGGGAAGTGTCGAAATGGGCCCCAGATCAGAATGTGGAAGGAGAGGCTTTTCATGGGCTGGTCGATGACCTGCTGATCGTGGAAAACGTGGTGGCGGGCCTGGAGCGTAGTATCAGCCCGGAAGATGATGTCCACCGCACTGCCAACAACACCAATATTTCCCTGTATCAACTGGATGACGCTCGCATGACGGTGGTGGGCGAGTGCCGCGCCGGCCTGGCATTGGCCAAGCGCTCCATCTCCTCGTTCATGGATAACAACTGGGATGCCATGCATCTGTCCAACCTGCCAGGCACGTTCGCCTCGATTGCGGGTGGCCTGATGTTCCTGGAACTGGATCGTGCCAAGGCCGTTACCGAGGCATGCCATAAATACATCAGCAACCGGCTGCTAAGCGGTGATCAGGTGCCGACCCGGGAAAACATGGAAACCCTGGCTGATGCGCTGACCGGGGTGGATTACTACCTGGAAAGCATGGAAGAGCAGAAACCCATTGGTGATGGCGTGCTGGAGGTGGCTGAGGAAAGCATGAATGCATTAGGCTTTCCGGTGTCGAAAGTCGCCTGAGTCTACGCCGCATGAACAACGTCGCATGAGACAGCCATGATTGATCTTTCCAGCCCGGAACCCCAGGACGCTGATAGCGCCCGCTGTTATGTCATCCATGATCAGGATGTGCTCATTTCTACCCAGGCGGGCTGGCAGTTCCCGGAACTGCCAGCCAAGTGGCTTCGCCAACACCCGGATTACCATTTTTTGGGTTTTCTTTCCGGTCAGCCCTGCTATGTCTGCGAACTCTCCCGTCATGAATTCGATGATGGTCAGCTACAACGTGTGCCACTGCGCCGCCTGATCGGGGCCACGCTCAGTGATGCCGAATTTTCCATGGCCAGCCGGGCCCTGCAGTTTTTGAGCTGGCGCCAGAATCACCGTTTTTGTAGTCGTTGCGGCTCTCCCACCGAACCGCATCCCCGTGACCTGGCGATGACCTGCGCCGGTTGCGGTTATTTCCAGTACCCACGAATCACTCCCTGCATCATTACCCTGGTCACCAAGGGTGAGCACGCGCTGCTGGGGCGGTCTGCCCGTTTTCCCGAGGGGTTTTATTCCTGCCTTGCCGGGTTTATGGAAGCGGGCGAAACCGCAGAGCAGGCGCTGGCGCGGGAGGTTATGGAAGAAAGTGGTATTTCAGTAAAGAACCTGGAGTACCTGAACAGTCAGTCGTGGCCGTTTCCCCATTCCCTGATGCTGGGATTCATGGCGGAATATGCGGGCGGAGAAATTCGCATTGATGACGACGAAATCGTTGATGCCGCCTGGTTTCATTATCAGGATCTTCCCATGGTGCCGCCGCCGGGCAGTATTGCCCGTTCACTGATAGATCAATGGATCGCGCGTTTCTAGAAGGATTTGAGCATGAATTACACCTTGGCACCCTTGGTGCTTATCGCTTTCAGTCTCCTGTTCGTCTTGTTGGGCGCCTGGATATTGCTGCGCCAAAAGTGGGTGGTGCAGTGGCTGAAAGGCACCGCAGGGCTGCTGTTACTGTTAGTGGCTGGCTACATGAGCGTTTTTGCGCTGAATCTTTACGGCTACAAGGAATATGCCCAGGAGGTCTCGGTGGCTACGGTCAGTTTCCGTGAATCCGGTGAGCAATCCTTCATTGCCACGGTCACCCGCACGGACGGGAGTGCTGAGGACTTCCGGTTGAAAGGGGATCAGTGGCAACTGGATGCGCGGATCATCAAGTGGAAGATGCCGTTCAGTTTGCTTGGTTTGAAGCCGGGCTATCAACTGGATCGTATCCAGGGCCGCTATTATGCGCTGGAAGATGAGCGCTCCCGCGACCGCACGGTCTACAGCCTGCACCGCGACCCGGTTGGCCTGGATGTGTGGTTGTTGGCAAAGGAAGGCTGGAGCCTGATTATTGATGCCCGCTACGGTAGCGCAGCTTACCTGCCCATGGCCGATGGCGCCTTGTTTCAAGTCAACGTGGGGCCCACCGGGCTGGTGGCCCGTCCTATGAACGGCAGTGCCCAGCAAGCCATTTCTGGTTGGGACTGATCCTCCATACCGCCAGCGGGGATGCTCCGCTGGCGTGTTTCCTGTCTTGGCACGCGCTGCGCTGCCCGATCTTTGTCCTCCCTTGATTACCCCAATGGCTCTGGCTTATGTAGAAT
>NZ_LWEZ01001350.1:0-1081 GCF_001634945.1 Alcanivorax sp. HI0044 | reverse complement strand
CGTGCCGGCTCGCAGGCGACCGCCCTGGTTGCTGTATTCCCCTTCGCTGTTTTCGCGAATCACCAGCATGTCCACATCGTTGGCGCGGGGATCGCTGAGGTACTGGGGCGCGCCGGGCTGCCAGCGGGCTGGCCGTTCACAGGCCCACAGGTCCAGTTGTTTGCGCAGTGCCAGCAGCGGCGAGAGAGAAATGCTGTCGGGCAGCACAAAACGGTCCGGATCATCCAGTGGCCCCGGATCGCCCAGCGCACCCAACAAAATGGCATCAAAGGCGCGTAACTGGTCCACGCCATCATCCGGCATCATCTGCCCGTGTTGCTGGTGCCAAGCGTGGGACGGCCAGGGGAAAGAGTGACAGGACAGCGGCAACTGAAAGCGGTCAATCAGCAGTGTTAGTGCTTGTTCGGCCACGGCCATGACTTCAGGGCCGATGCCGTCGCCGGGGAGCAGGGCGATGTTTAGCCGTTTCGTCATCCTTAACTCCGAGTTGCGAGTTTAAAGTTGAAAGTTAAAACGCGGAGAACGGTAATTGTGTTCTCGGCCTGTTGAGCTTCGCGCGGTTTGGGCTGTGTACGCGGGCACTGATGTTTCGCGTGCTTAATACTCTGTCGCGCCTTTCAACTTTTAACTTTCAACTCGTTCCTGCTCTTAACTTCCCATGCACAGGTATTTGGTTTCCAGGTACTCTTCCATGCCCTGGTGGGAGCCTTCGCGGCCCAGGCCGGATTCCTTGACCCCGCCAAACGGGGCGGTGGCATTGGAAATCAACCCTTCGTTGACGCCGACCATGCCGCTTTCCAGTGCCTCTGCCACGCGCCAGCAGCGGTGGATATTGTCGCTGTAGAAGTACGCTGCCAACCCATAGGGGGTGTCGTTGGCGATGCGGATGGCGTCTTCTTCCGTTTTAAAGGGAATGATGGCTGCCAGCGGCCCGAAGGTTTCGTCCTGGCAGAGTTGGGCATCGGTGGAAACGCCGGTGATCAGCGTGGGCTGAACGAAGCTGCCGCCCCGTTCGTGGCGCTGGCCCCCGGTGATAACCCGGGCGCCCTTGCCCAGTGCATCTTCCAGATGTTCCATGACT
>NZ_LWEZ01001349.1:0-569 GCF_001634945.1 Alcanivorax sp. HI0044 | reverse complement strand
GAATCTCCTCTGCTGACAGGTCGCCGACCTCGTGCAGAGAAACATCCATATCCAGGGGCTGGTTCAAATAGGAATTAAGCTGGTATTCCCCTACCCCCAATGCTGCCGCTACGCCAGGCGCCATCATCGCCACAGCTGTTAAGCCAAACCCAAGTTTTCGAAGCATGGTCGAACCCTTTATTTATTATGTTTCCCGCGCTCAGCCCGATCCCGCGGGCCCTACGGATGTACCCGAGGCGGCAAGCTGTCCTATATGACGCCGTTCACACATTCTGCCTCAGGGCAGAGACAAAACCTAGAAACCGCGTCACATAATGTCAGTAAGTATCCATTACAGATAGTCTTTTAGCAACTTCTCGACTATTTTCACCGCGTTCAACGCAGCCCCCCAACGGACATTATCGGCAACGCTAAAATAGCTCAACGCCCCGCCCGCTTCCATCTCTTCACGGACCCGGGAAAGTCGCATTACAGGCTCACCTTCCACCATGGCCACTGGCGACATGGCTTGCGGATCATCACTGTCCTGCACCGATATATCGTCATTGCCCTCCCACAAGGCATGGCAT
>NZ_LWEZ01001348.1:0-1138 GCF_001634945.1 Alcanivorax sp. HI0044 | reverse complement strand
TGAACCCTGCCAGCGGTGATTGTGTGGTTAGCCGGTAATGTCGTATAATCGCCCGCTTAATTTAACGGGGTGCCTGTCTCATTCTGGGTGCTGCCGCTCCGCCCGGTGGCATCCGCCAGGCTCCCCCCTCACTTCCTACGGTGCAATATGCTCAGAATTGCCCAAGAAGCATTAACGTTTGATGACGTTTTGCTTGTGCCTGCCCATTCCAATGTGCTGCCCAAGGACGTGTCCCTGAAATCCAAATTGACCCGGGACATCGCTCTTAACATTCCCCTGGTATCCGCAGCCATGGATACGGTTACCGAGCATCGCCTGGCCATTACCATGGCGCAGGAAGGGGGTGTCGGTATCCTCCATAAAAGCATGGATATCGAAGACCAGGCGCGTAATGTACGCATGGTCAAGAAATACGAATCCGGTGTGGTCAAAGACCCGATTACCGTCAGCCCTGATACCACAGTTGCCGAATTGATCCGCATCACTGATGCGAACAACATTTCCGGCGTTCCGGTGGTTGAGAAAAACGGAGAAGGTGACAAGGTGGTTGGCATTGTCACCAGCCGTGACACCCGTTTCATCACCAACTACGACCAGTGTGTGAAAGACATCATGACCGGCAAGGACCGGCTGGTGACAGTGCAGGAAGGTGTTGGTGCTGATGAAGTTCAGGCACTGCTGCACAAGCATCGCATCGAGAAAGTCATTGTGGTGAACGCTGCCGGCGATCTGCGCGGCATGATCACCGTGAAAGATATCGAAAAAGCGGCCAAATACCCTAATGCCTGCAAGGACTCCCAGGGGCGCCTCCGTGTGGGTGCGGCAGTGGGCACCGGGGCCGGCACCGACGAGCGCGTTGCTGCGTTGGTGGAAGCCGGGGTGGATGTGATCGTGGTGGATACTGCACACGGCCATTCCCAGGGTGTGATCGACCGTGTTGCCTGGGTGAAGAAGCATTTCCCCGAGGTGCAAGTGATCGGCGGCAATATCGCCACGGCCGCTGCAGCCAAAGATCTGGTGGCTGCTGGCGCCGATGCGGTGAAAGTGGGTATCGGCCCTGGCTCTATCTGTACTACCCGTATCGTGGCCGGTATTGGTGTGCCGCAGATTACGGCTATTTCTGATGTGGCCGCGGCGC
>NZ_LWEZ01001347.1:0-1002 GCF_001634945.1 Alcanivorax sp. HI0044 | reverse complement strand
AGCACCCGGACCGTTATGCCACCACGGTGAGCCGCCGCATGCCCCGGCGCAACAAACACTTTGATGTGCCCACCCAGGTAGTGATCAGCAACGACATCGTCAACGACCGTACCGCCGTGGACATCCAGACCCTGGACCGCCCCGGCCTGCTGGCTCATATCGGGCGCATCTTCATGCGCTTCGAGATTCTGGTGCAGAATGCCCGCATTGCCACCCTGGGCGAACGCGCCGAAGACGTTTTCTTCATTACCGACCTTGATGGCGAGCCGGTTTCCGACCCGACGTTGTGCCAGGAACTGCAGCAGACCCTCAAGCAAGAACTCGACGACAAGAACAACGGAAACACCTGACCCTATGAACCCAGATCTGGAACGGTTGCACCCCTACCCGTTTGAAAAATTGAAGACCCTGTTCAGCGGCTTGCCCCAATCGGACAAGTCGCCCATTGCCCTGTCCATCGGCGAGCCCAAACACCCGTCGCCGGATTTTGTGCAGCAGGTATTAAAAGACTCCACCGCGCGGCTAGCCAACTACCCGACCACCGCCGGTATCCCGGAATTGAGTGAGGCCATCGGCCAGTGGCTCAAGCGCCGCTTTCACCTGCAAGATATCGACCCGGCCAGCCAGGTGTTGCCGGTAAACGGCACCCGGGAAGCCCTGTTTTCCTTTACCCAGGCGGTGGTGGATCGCCAGCGCCAGCCGCTGGTGCTGATGCCCAATCCCTTCTACCAGATTTACGAAGGCGCCACGCTGTTGGCCGGTGGCGAGCCCATGTACCTGCCTTGCACCGACGCCACAGGCCTACAACCGGACTTCGATGCGGTCAGTGAAGACACCTGGACCCGTACCCAGCTGCTGTTTATTTGTACCCCGGGCAACCCTACCGGGGCCACGCTCAGCAAGGCCCAGCTCAAGGCCCTGATTCAGCTGGCGGATAAGTACGATTTTGTTATCGCCTCAGACGAATGCTATTCGGAAATCTATCGCGACACCCCTCCCACC
>NZ_LWEZ01001346.1:0-5087 GCF_001634945.1 Alcanivorax sp. HI0044 | reverse complement strand
TCATCAGCTTGGGCTGCTCAAAAGGGATGGCATCATCTCCAGGCTCACCCTTTGTCCACTTTCGGGCAGAACGACCTTTCCAAAGCCTTAGCTCAAGTTGCTCATTCAAAAGAGAAAGGTCTCGGCACCGAACAATCATTGCAGCAACAGACACCCTCCACCTGGATTTTAGCGAGAGCAGATTGTCAAGGGTTGGCCATACCACTTCTTGAGAGAAGCTATCAGGCGGCAGCAAGAAAGCACTAGCAAACCGGTGTGCCTGCTCTTCCAATAGATTGTAGAGCTCACTTTTGGCGTACTGGCTTGCCGCGATGCGAGAATGAAGCACGATATGACCTAATTCGTGGGCAGCATCGAAGCGACTGCGGATCGCGTTCGCCTTATCCTCCGCAATCAGGACGTAAGGTCGACCGTCTATAACAGAAACATGAGAAACGCCATCCATTTTCACATGCCCCAAAGTGGCTCGCGTACAAATAATTCCCGCGTTCTCCATCACCTGTATTACATTAGGGATTGGAGCTGTGCCCAGCTTCCACCGTAAACGGCACTCCCGCGCAACTTCCTCTATCTCTTCATCACTGATCAAACGGCAGTCAGTCGCATCAAGCATTGGAATATTGACCGGAGGCCAGTCCATCGCACCCTGGAAAAAGTCAGATACTTCCTGAAGCCAGGAAAGATAAAGCTTCGACCTTTCACGTGCCTGCTTGTGGGCAGAAGCTTGGGAGCGAAAAAAATAGGGGCGTATATCCTTTTCACTCACCTGAGGCAGCGGTTTAAGAAACCATTGTCGAGAGACACCAAACACCTGACACAAACGGCCAAAGGATTCAGCTTCTGGAAGCTGCGAGCCTTTTTCCCAAGCAGACAACGTACTGGAAGAGCGGCCAATCTGCTCTCCCAGTTCAGCAAGAGTCAAGCTATGAGCTGAACGCAACTGCTTTAACCGCAGCCCCTGAAAGCCCTCAACGCCTGTTCTCATATCAGCCCTTGTCACCTTCGTTCATGTCTTGATTTTCTGCGTCGCGCATCCTATCACGCAGTTTCGGATAAGCGATATCGGGAAGAGCCTCCTCCTCACCATAGTACTGCCAGAGCTGGCTGACATCCGTCCACAAGTGGTAACTGGTTGGATGATCGCTATAGGGCACAGCAATAACACAACTAAGAGGGCGACTATGGTCCCGTTCAGTCCACTTGGCTGTGTACGGAAGCAGCAGGGCATGAAGCGAATCTTCGTTTGCCCCAAAAGGGGGAACAAACGGTTCGAATAGGTCGGGGTGTTGTTGACGCAACCTCTCATTCTCTTGGCGGAGATCGCGCCTGAACTTTGCCTCCCTGATTGGCGGCGTCCTATCTAACGTGATGACGCTGGTTGTGATCTGAATGGTCCCAGCTCGAACCAGAGCAAAATGACCTCCTGCTGGGCGCGTCGTGCGGTTAATCACCTCAAAATTATCATCTTTAGGGAGATCTAGGAGGGCCTCCTGAACCATGAAGTGGTGTGACTGGGGGCCGGGCCCAACTAGCGGCACATGCCGGTAAGTATCATTCAAGTGTTTATCGCTCTTGCTAAAGGCTGCCTCAATGCTCTCCAGCAAGCCCTGCAAGCGGTCCCGGGGTAGCTCCTGGCAAATGAAGCGGCAGATTTCTTCTTGGTTCACGGCAGGCCCTCAGTCTTCAGTTTCGGTAATGCGGATTATTGCATCTATTTTTCCTGTTATCTAGTTTCGCGTTCCATAGATCAGAAATGAGGTCGGATGACGGATTGAGGCGGTCTAGCGGGGTGCCACAGCCCCAAGATGCTCTGCCCGTGCCGTCTGATTCTATGCTCAAGGTCGAAATACAAGGGCAGCAAAACGGCTCTGACGCCCCCTCAATGACTTCCAAGACTTGGCTTACTATGGCGCCTGACTACAGAAGACCGACCTGACTCAACCCACTTTCCAAATAATTTCAAACACATATCACCTCCATGAAGCCAGGAAGGAATGGCCTTCCTGCCCCCATCTCATGGAGGTTTCATGATCATTCAATGTCCGTCCTGCCGCTCTATCCGGGTCATCGCCCTGCAAAATGGCCGCAAGGTCGGCGGGACTGTTGGCACGGCTGCCGGCGCTGCCAGTGGGTTTGCCATGGCGACCAGTGGTGCTCGTGTGGGTGCCACCGTCGGCCTGGCGTTTGGGCCTGCTGGCTCCGCCATCGGAGGCATCGCCGGTGCTGTGCTTGGCGGCTTGGCTGGAGGTGTAGCCGGCGGTGAAGCCGGTGCCGCGCTGGGGGCCAAGCTCGACGAGACCTATCTCGACAACCTGGAATGCCTGGACTGCGGTCACAGCTTCCGCCTCGACTCTGAGTAATCCCCCTCTTTCCTTTACTAAATACTCTGAAGCCCGCCTTGTGCGCGCTTCTTTATGCCGTTTTGGAGGCCTGAATGGATATTCCCACTTTCGTAAAGAACGAGCAGGGCCTGTACCACGTACAGGGCTGCGTGAAGCCCGAGGAAATTGTCAGCACCGCCGCTTCCATCTTGCTCGATGAGCTCACCGACCGGGAAGCGCTGACCGCGCCCACCGATGTTGCCCAGTTCCTGCAGCTGGCTCTGGCACAGGAGAAGAACGAGGTCTTCTCCGCCATCTTCCTCAACAACAAGCACAAGGTGCTCAGTTTTGAGACCTTGTTCAACGGCACCATTGATAGCTCTGCTGTTTACCCCCGCGTGGTGGTGCAGCGTGCTCTGGACTGCAATGCCGCTGCCGTCATCTTTGCCCATAACCACCCCTCCGGATGCAGTGAGCCCTCCACTGCCGACCGGCAAATCACCAAACGCCTCAAGGACGCCCTCGCACTGATTGATGTGCGGGTGCTGGACCACTTTGTGGTGTCCCGTTCCGGCTACGTCAGTCTCGCCGAGCGCGGCTGGCTCTAACCCTGCCCTTTGGGCATTTCTTAGTTATTAGGAGATTCACCATGGCACATCTTGTCGAAAGCATGGCCTATGTAGGCCGCACCCCCTGGCATGGGCTGGGCAACCAGCTGGCCAGCCAACAACCGCTGGAAGTCTGGATGCGGGAAGCCTGCATGGATTGGGAGATCCGTGAGACCCCGGTTCGCTTTATCAGTAGCGAGGCCGGTACGCTCGGGCAGATCTCGTCCTTCCCGGATCAGAAAGTGCTGTTCCGTTCTGATAATCAGGAGCCCCTGTCGGTAGTGAGTAACCGCTTCAAGGTGGTTCAGCCCCGTGAGGTGCTGGAGTTCTACCGGGATCTCACCGAGCAATCCGGCTTCGAGCTGGAGACCGCTGGCGTATTGAAAGGTGGCCGCAAGCTGTGGGCACTGGCGCGAACAGGCCAGTCCGGGACGTTGGCCGGGAATGACCAAACCAACGGTTATGTGCTGCTGGCTACCGCCTGTGACGGCACCCTGGCGACAACTGCGCAGTTCACCAGTATCCGCGTCGTATGCAACAACACCCTGGCGGTGGCGCTGAATGGCAACACCCATGCGGTGAAGGTACGTCACAACACCACCTTTGATCCGCAGTCTGTGAAGAAACAGCTGGGTATCTCAGTCTCTGCCTGGGATGACTTCATGTATCGCCTGAAGGCCCTCAGCGAGCGCCGCATCACCCGCAAGACCGCCGAGAAGGTCATGCAGACTATCTTCACAGATACCGGCTATCAGCCATCGGGCATGCCGGCGAAGGCCAACGAGCAGGCTATGAAGAAAGCCATGACTCTGTATGAGGGGACTGGTCGCGGGTCGGAGCTGGCGTCCGCCAAGAACACGGCCTACGGCCTGCTCAATGCGGTGACTGAGTTCGTGGACCATGAGCGTCGTGCCCGCAGCACCGACAACCGGCTGGACTCAGCCTGGTTCGGCAAGGGTGCCCAGATCAAGCAACGCGCTCTGGAACAAACCTCCCTGCTGGTCGCCTGACCCCGGTTAGATCTTTTCTTCTCCCTCTCTATTCCCGCTTCAAAGCAACCTGGAGAACACCATGAATTTGAAATGGCTCTACCGCCTGTTGGCGGTATGGGACTGTCGCCCTATGCCTGCTGAATTGGCAGCGGTGTGGGGCGCGTTCCTGCATGAAGGCCTGATGTGCCACCCCGGCGATCCGGGACGCAGTCGCCGCATCCTGGAGACCTGGGACAGTGGCTGCATCGAGCTGATCATCGCCTCGTGCGAATACCTGGACCCACTGTGGCAAACCGTCTCCCACATCTGGTTCGAGCCCCGTGGGCGCCCCGGCATCTTCGAGTATGAAGTGGTCAGTGAGTTGGGCGAATGGCTGGGTGAGCAACTGCTCACTACCGGCCAACTCCCCAGCGACAAGCAAGCTGAACGCTATATCGAAGCGTTGGTGAATGACTTCTTCGAGATCGGTGATGAGTCACCCTCGTCGTCAGGCCGCGCCGCATGATGCCATTTAGGCATCACTCACTCTCCATCCCCTTCCCTTACTTCTAGCCCCGGCCATTGTGCCGGGGCTTTTCTTTGTCAGGAGAACACTCATGGCACAACCGAAAAGCACAACTCCTACCCAGCGCCCGGCACTGCGCCTTGTCTCTACCAAGCAGATGAGCCGGGAGGACTGGCTGAAGATCCGCAAGCAGGGCATTGGCGCCAGTGATGCGGCTGCCGCCGTCGGCATCAGCCCGTACCAGTCACCGCTGGAGCTGTGGATGATCAAGACCGGGCGCGATGGTCTGTTACCCGCGCCTGATCCCGATGACATCCAATCGCCGCTCTACTGGGGCACCCTGCTGGAGCCCAAGGTGGCCGAGGCTTACGCCAAGATCACCGGCAACAAGGTTCGGCGGGTGAATTCCGTTCTGCAGCACCCGGATGAAGACAAGCCCTGGATGCTCGCCAATCTGGATTACGCCGTGGTGGGTAACGATGACGTACAGATCCTCGAGTGCAAAACCACCGGCCAGTACGGCGCCAAGCTCTGGGCCGATGGGGTTCCCGAGTACATCCAATGCCAAGTGCAGCATCAGCTAGCGGTCACCGGAAAGCAGGCTGCCGATGTGGCCGTGTTGATCTGCGGACAGGAGTTGCAGATTCATCGGATCGAACGG
>NZ_LWEZ01001345.1:0-1613 GCF_001634945.1 Alcanivorax sp. HI0044 | reverse complement strand
GCTGGCCGGGTTGACCAGCGAGTATGGCCGCAAGCGGGCCAACGACGTGGCCAAGGCCGGCCTGCGTTTTGAGCACACGCGCATTCCTCGCCGCGCCCGCGCCGGCAAGAATGTCAGCCAGATGCACTACGCGCGCCAGGGCATCATCACTCCCGAGATGGAATATATCGCCATCCGCGAAAATCAGCGGCTGCGTGAGCATCGCGAAGCGGGCCTGCCGGTGAACCAGCATCCGGGGCAGAGCTTCGGCGCGGCGATTCCGGCGGAAATTACCCCGGAGTTCGTCCGTGATGAAGTGGCTCGGGGCCGGGCGGTGATCCCCGTCAACATCAACCACCCGGAAATCGAGCCGATGATCATCGGCCGCAACTTCCTCACCAAGATCAACGCCAACATCGGCAACTCGGCGGTGACCTCTTCCATTGAGGAAGAAGTCTCCAAGATGACCTGGGCCACCCGCTGGGGCGGTGACACGGTGATGGACCTGTCCACCGGTGACAATATTCACGAAACCCGCGAGTGGATTCTGCGTAACTCGCCGGTGCCCATCGGCACCGTGCCCATCTACCAGGCGCTGGAAAAGGTCAACGGCGTGGCCGAAGACCTGACCTGGGAAATCTTCCGCGACACCCTGATCGAGCAGGCCGAGCAGGGGGTGAGTTACTTCACCATCCACGCCGGCGTGCTGCTGCGCTATGTGCCGATGACCGCCAACCGGGTTACCGGCATTGTGTCCCGCGGTGGTTCGATCATGGCCAAGTGGTGCCTGGCGCACCATGAGGAAAGCTTCCTCTATACCCATTTCGAAGAGATCTGCGAGATCATGAAGGCCTACGACGTGACCTTCAGTCTCGGCGATGGCCTGCGCCCCGGTTCCCTGGCCGATGCCAACGATGAAGCCCAGTTCAGTGAGCTGCGCACCCTGGGCGAGTTGACCAAGATCGCCTGGAAGCATGACGTGCAGGTGATGATCGAAGGCCCCGGCCATGTGCCCATGCACATGATCAAGGCCAACATGGATGAGCAGCTGGAGCACTGTGGGGAAGCGCCGTTCTACACCCTGGGCCCGCTGACCATCGATATCTCCCCCGGCTACGATCACATTTCCAGCGCCATCGGTGCGGCCATGATCGGCTGGTATGGCACCGCCATGCTTTGCTATGTGACGCCCAAGGAGCACCTGGGGCTGCCCAATCGCGAAGACGTGAAGGAAGGCATCATCGCCTACAAGATTGCTGCCCACGCGGCGGATCTGGCGAAGGGCCATCCCGGCGCGCAGCTGCGTGATAATGCCCTGTCCAAGGCACGTTTCGAATTCCGCTGGGAAGATCAGTTCAATCTGGGACTGGACCCGGACCGGGCCCGTGAATACCACGACGAGACCCTGCCCAAGCAGGCCCACAAGGTGGCGCATTTCTGTTCCATGTGCGGGCCGAAATTCTGCTCCATGAAGATCAGCCAGGAAGTCCGCGAGATCTACGGTGACGGCACCGCCCAGGTGGCCCAGGCCGAAGCGGGCATGGAAGAAAAATCCAAGGAGTTCCGCGAACAGGGCTCTGCGCTTTATCACGAGGCCCATGAGTAATCATTCACTGACACCGCCATTTGGCCCG
>NZ_LWEZ01001344.1:0-2489 GCF_001634945.1 Alcanivorax sp. HI0044 | reverse complement strand
ACTTGAAACTTGCTCCTCCCCGTCATGTTGCATGAAACGTGCAGCATGCTGCGTTAAGTAGGCTTTTCTTTCTGTTTTGTTGCCGCCTCTCCCCCTCATACCCACGGGAATGCCAATCTTGGGACTACCGTGCGAAAAGTGTCGCGCACATGACCATCGCACTTAAAACAATAAAGTCCCGAGGAGAGCACCATGAAACCCGGAGTTGTCATTACCGCGCTGCTTGCCGCCAGCCTGATCAGTGCCTGCGGGGGAGGCGGCTCCAGTAGCCCCGCCCCGGCCGCCAACACCCCCACACCCAACCTGCCCACGGAACCGGAAACGCCGCCCGCACCGCCGGCGGATCGTCCCTCCACCGTCTCTGCCCCCTATGCGGATTACGGCACCGTGCTCAACATCCTGCCCCCCGGTCAGGATGATATCGGCGGGCTCAGCAGCCTGACCGCCGACATCCCCGGTCTGGGCGACCTGGTCGGCACCCTGCTGGATGACCTGGTGGCGGAAACCGGCCTGGTCCCCGCGCTCACCAAGGAGCCGCACTTCGATGATCAGCTGGGCCTCTACGACGCGCTGGTGCGTAGCGAACCCGGGATCACCGATGATCAGCTAACCGACTATTTCAAAGCGGCCCCCTTGCTGGCCCCCGACGCCGGTAACTGGGAAAGTGAGCTGACCCTGGACACCGCCGGTTACCAGGTGGACATCAAACGGGATAACTTTGGGGTGCCGCACATTTACGGCGACTCCCGCCGCGATGCCTTATTTGGCGTCGGCTATGTCACCGCCGCCGACCGCCTGTTCCTGCTCGACGTACTGCGCCGGGCCGGCCGGGGTGAACTGTCCCGCTTCCTGGGTCCGGCGGATTTCTCCTTCGACCAGGACATTGCGGTGGACGCCCCCTACCGGGAAGAAGACCGCACCACCATGATCGCCAAGACCATCGCCCGTTTCGGTGACGACGGCGCCCAGGTGTTCGAGGATGCCACCAACTATGTGGCCGGCCTCAACCAGTACGTGAGCGATGCCCGTGGCGGCCTGTTGCAGGTGCCGGTGGAATACGTGGCGCTGGGCGTGCAGCTGGAACCCTTCGTGATTGAAGACGTGGTCGCCATCGCCACCCTGATTCAGGGCATCTTCGCCGGCGGCGGCGGCAACGAGCACAAGAACGTGCTGCTGCTGCAAGCGCTGGAAGAACAGACCGGCAGCGCGGAAACCGCCTGTGCCCTGTGGAAAGACTTGCGCAACGGCCTGGATGAGGAATCCTCGGTGACCACCACCCGCTCTTTTGCCACCCAGTCACCGCCAACCCTGCCCGACCTGTGCCCGCTGAGCGGCGAGCTGGCTGGCCAGTTCCCCGGTGCCGTCATGTTCGACGCCGGCTCTTTCCAGGCCCACCAACCACTGACCCATGAACCCTGTGGCCGACCCGGCCAACCTCAGTGCCCCGAAGCCCTGGGCAATGTGCCCGCCCTACCCGGCACCGGCGTGGTCGGCGGCTTGCTGGATACCGTGGGCGACCTGCTCGGCGGCATCCTGTCCCTGTCATTTCTCGACGATGATGGCGCCAACCTGGCCCGACACTGGGCCACACTGACCCGGCAGCTAGGCGCCAGCGGGCAAGACAACGCCCGCCTTAGTGACCACCAGCGCGAACAGGTCATGCAACGCATTGCCGGCATCGAAACCGGCCTTAACGGCCTGCGTGATGGCTTCCCGAGCACCATGTCCAATGCGCTGTTGCTCAATGCCGAGCATTCCGCCAGTGGCCAGCCGCTGGCCGTGTTCGGCCCCCAGACCAGTTACTTCGTACCGCAACTGCTGCTGGAAATGTCTATCCATGGTGGCGATATCAACACCCGTGGCATGACCTTCACCGGCCTGCCCTACGTGGTCATCGGCCGCGGCCCGGACTTCGCCTGGAGTGCCACCTCCGGCAGCTCCGACCTCACCGACGTGCGCGTGGTACAGCGCTGCTCACCGGCCGAGGCTCCCGCCCACGGTGAAGGCGGCTACCAGGTTAACGGCCAGTGCAAACCCTTCGACGTGATCGACGAAGAATGGGTGGCCCGCTGGAACCTGGCCTCCTCCACCGACCCGCAAGCGGTCGGTCAAAACGAAGCCGTCCGACGCCGCGTGATCCGCACCGAGGAGTACGGCCCGGTGATTGGCTTCGCCACCGTGTCCGGCCTGCCCGTGGCAGTGACTCGCCAGCGCAGCACCTACTTTGCCGAGCTGGATACGGCCCTGCCGTTCCTGCAAGCCAGCCGCAACGATGTCCATGACGTACAAAGCTTCTACGACGTTTTCTACAACACCACCGGCAGCTTCAACTGGTTCTACATCGACGACCGCGACATCGCCTATTTCCATTCCGGCGACTATCCGCAGCGTGCCAACGGCATTCACCCGGAGCTGCCCAGCTGGGGTAACGGCCAGTACGACTGGAACGGCTTCCTGCCCCAACAGGCCCACCCCCAGGCCAGTAACCC
>NZ_LWEZ01001343.1:0-4309 GCF_001634945.1 Alcanivorax sp. HI0044 | reverse complement strand
TTGCAGGATGCACTGGGCCAGCAGACCGTCATCGACTTCAAGACCCTGACCCTGAACGGCGGCATCGATAGCGGTCTGTTCCACTTCGAGCCGCCTGAAGGCACGGATGTCATTCAGCAACAACAGTAATCGAGGGTAACGGCCGGGATGCTCCGGCCGCAGCCCGGTCACCAGTAGGCGTTTTCCATGAGCGATCTTTTTGCCGCCGATGCCGCCCAGCAGGCTCAGCCCCTGGCGGCGCGCCTGCGACCTGCCCACCTGGATGACTATGTAGGCCAGCAGCACCTGGTTGGGGAGGGCAAGCCGTTGCGTCAGGCCCTGGACCGGGGGCAGCTGCATTCCATGATTCTGTGGGGCCCACCGGGCACCGGCAAAACCACGCTGGCGCTTATCATGGCGCAAACCGTGGATGCCGCGTTTATTACGCTCTCTGCGGTGTTGTCCGGGGTAAAGGATATCCGGGCCGCCGTTGAGCAGGCCCAGATTCGCCTGGGGCAGGGGCGTCGCACGGTCCTGTTTGTGGACGAGGTGCACCGCTTCAACAAAGCCCAGCAGGATGCCTTCTTGCCCCACGTGGAAGAAGGCACCATCACCTTCATCGGCGCCACCACCGAAAACCCGTCTTTTGAGCTCAACAACGCGCTGTTGTCGCGGGCGCGGGTGTATCGGCTTCGAGCATTGGCTCCTGACGATCTCAGCGGTTTGTTGGGCCGTGCACTGCAGGACCCGGCTCTTAACGGTATGCAGCTGGATGCTGATGCCCGGGAGTTGTTGCTGAACTACGCAGATGGTGATGCCCGGCGGCTGCTGAATATGCTTGAAGTCGCGGCAGATCTGGCGGATCAGGATGCACCGAAGATTGATGCAGAATTGATGCGCGAGGTGTTGCGTGATGCGGTGCGCCGTTTCGACAAGGGCGGCGACCTGTTTTACGACCAGATCAGCGCCATGCATAAATCCGTACGCGGCTCCGACCCGGATGCGGCTCTGTACTGGTTCGCCCGCATGCTGGACGGTGGTTGTGACCCGCTCTACCTTGCCCGCCGTGTGGTCCGCATGGCCAGTGAAGATATCGGCAATGCCGACCCGCGAGCACTGACGCTCTGCCTGCAGGCCTGGGATGTGCAGGAGCGATTGGGGAGCCCGGAAGGGGAGCTGGCTATCGCTCAGGCCATCGCCTACCTGGCGGTAGCGCCGAAAAGTAATGCGGTCTACAACGCCTATAATCAGGCCCGCGCGCTGGTTCGTCAGCAGCCCACCGACGAGGTGCCCCTGCACCTGCGCAATGCGCCCACCCAGCTTATGAAAGACGAAGGCTTCGGTGCCGAGTATCATTATGCCCACGATTTCCCCGAGGCCTTTGTGGCCGGGGAAAATTACTTTCCGGCAAGCCTGCAACATACCCGTCTCTATGAGCCGGTGAATCGCGGGCTTGAAATCAAGGTGGCAGAAAAACTGGCCCGCCTGCGTGGCCTGAATGCCAGTAGCGACTGGACCCGTTACGGGAAGGGGAAATAATGTCGGTATCAGCGATCACGGAAGGAGGCATGCTGCCCTGGATTGCAGTGGCCTGTGGCGGTGCCATCGGCGCCTGTCTGCGTTTTGGCACCACCTTGTGGGTGGGCGTCCCGGTGATGCCAGCCTGGCCCTGGGCCACCTTCAGCGTGAACCTGGCAGGCAGTTTTCTGTTCGGGTTGCTGGCGATCACGATGGCGAGCCTGCCAGTGGGTGATGTATGGCGGCTGGCCTTGATGACCGGCATGCTCGGCGCCCTGACAACCTTTTCCACCTTTTCGTTTGAGCTGGTGCGGATGGTGGAAGCCAGGGCTTTCTCGCTGGCGGCGGGCTATGCAATGGCGTCGGTGACGGTCTGTCTGCTGCTTGGCATGGCAGGTCTGGCACTGGGCCGACTGGTTTTTGAATAACATGGGGACGTTGAATGTTTAAACGTTCAACTCAGCCTTTTCTGATTTTGGAGTAAGAGAAACATGCTGGATATTCGTGCCCTGCGGCAGGACGGTGAAGCGATCAAAACGGCGCTGACCAAACGCGGTTACACCCTGGATCTTGACGCATTTGCGTCCCTGGATGCCAAGCGTAAGCAGGCAGACATCCGTTCCCAGGAGTTGCAGGCCGATCGCAAGAAAGCCTCCAGGCAGGTGGGCGAACTGATCAAGTCCGGCATGGCGGTGGAAGACGCCAAGTCGCAGGTTGCAGAAACCCTGCAAACCATCGATGCAGAGCTGGATCGCGAAGTGGCGAGCGCCAAGGCGATTCAGGAAGAAATCCGTGAATTTCTGATGGGGATTCCCAATGTGCCGCAAGATGCGGTGCCGGCAGGTAATGACGAAGAGGACAACGTGGAAGTGCGCCAGTGGGGCACACCGAAAACACTGCCGTTTGAACCCAAAGATCACGTGGATGTGGGCGAAGCCCTGGACGGCGGGCTGGACTTCGAGCGCGCGGCCAAACTGTCCGGCGCCCGGTTCTCCGTGATGAGCGGCGGGTTGGCTCGCATGCATCGGGCGCTGATCGATTTCATGCTCGACATGCACAGCGATGAGCACGGCTACCAGGAAGTCTATGTACCGTTTCTGGTCGGGCCGGAAGCCCTGCGCGGCACCGGGCAGCTGCCTAAATTCGCGGAAGACCTGTTCAAGATGGAAGGGGAGCGTGAGCTGTACCTGATCCCTACCGCCGAAGTACCGGTGACCAATCTGGCGGCGGACGAGATTCTTGAAGCGGACACCATGCCGCGCCGCTACACCTGCCACACGCCGTGTTTCCGTTCCGAGGCGGGCAGCCACGGCAAGGACACCCGCGGCATGATCCGCCAACACCAGTTTGAAAAAGTGGAGCTGGTGCAGATGGTGCGTGCAGAGGAATCCGATGCCGCTCTGGAAGCGCTCACCGGCCATGCCGAAGCGGTTTTGCAAAAACTGGATCTGCCTTACCGGGTGGTGATCCTGTGTGGCGGAGATTTGGGCTTTTCCTCGTCCAAAACCTACGACATCGAAGTCTGGCTGCCGAGCCAGCAGCGCTATCGGGAAATCTCTTCCTGCTCCAACTTTCAGGATTACCAGTCGCGCCGTATGCAGGCCCGCTGGCGTAATCCGGAAACCGGCAAGCCAGAATTGGTACACACTTTGAATGGGTCTGCCCTGGCAGTAGGGCGTACGCTGGTGGCGATTCTGGAGAACTATCAAAACGAAGATGGTTCCGTGACCGTGCCGGAGGCATTGCGTCCCTACATGAGAGGTCTGGAACGCCTGACGTAAGGCTGTTCTGGCGCAACGGCGGCGGATGCGGCAATGGGTGTTCGCCTATGGCAAACCTGTAACGAAGGGGTTCTGCCGTTTGCGCCAGGCGTAATGCATCTGGTGTCCGGCGTTTACCGGGAGCAAGCATGGAATTTTTACCGATCAGTTGGCGTTTGCAGGGCAAAGTGGCTCTGCTGGCTGGCGGCGGCGAAGTGGCGCTGCGTAAAGGGCGCCTTCTGCACCGTTCGGGTGCGGTAGTGAATGTGGTTGCCCCGCAAGTGTGCGATGAATTGCGCGCTATTGTGGCGCAGAGTGGCGGCGCCTGTATGGATCGTGTGTTTGCGAGCACGGATCTGGATGGGGTTGCGCTGGTCATTTGCGCCACGGACGATCGCAGCACCAATGCCGACATTGCCCGCCAGGCGCAACAGCGTGGTTTGCCCGTCAATGTAGTCGATGATCCGTCGCTGGGCGATTTCATCTTTCCTGCCATCGTGGATCGCTCTCCGGTGCTGATCAGTATCAGCTCCTCCGGCGCCTCGCCGGTACTGGCGCGTAAGCTGCGGGCCCAGCTGGAATCGTCCTTGCCTGCCCGTTGGGGGAGGCTGGCGGACCTGATGGCCCGCTTCCGTCAGCCCCTCAAAGAAAAACTCGATAATATCGGCGCGCGGCGCCTGTTCTGGGAGCAGACCCTGGATAGCCCGGTGGTGGAGAAAGTGCTGGCTGGCAAGGACAGCGAAGCGGAAGCCATGCTGGCTGCGGCCATTGAATCCGCTGATGCGGCCTGCCTGAGTCGGGGTGAGGTCTACCTGGTGGGTGCAGGTCCCGGTGACCCGGACCTGTTGACGTTCCGGGCGTTGCGCCTGCTGCAGAAAGCCGACGTGGTGCTGTACGACCGCTTGGTGGGCAAGGGTATCGTGGATCTGGCCCGCCGGGATGCGGAGTTGGTGTACGTGGGCAAGGCCCGCGATAAACACGCGCTGCCCCAGAACAACATCAATGAATTGCTGGTCCATTATGCCAAGCAGGGCAAGAAGGTGTGCCGCCTC
>NZ_LWEZ01001342.1:0-712 GCF_001634945.1 Alcanivorax sp. HI0044 | reverse complement strand
GATTTGCTGTAATTGTTGCGATACCGCAAACAGGTGCTGGCGCGGGTCGTCGGAGAACGGCAGCGATACCGGATACAGGCTGGTAAACCAGCCCAGCGTCCGACTCAGGTCCATGCCCGGCGCCAGGCGGGTTTCACGGCCGTGCCCTTCCAGATTGATAACCAGGGGCGAATTCCCTGTAGGAGCGGCGCTCGAGCCGCGAATCGCATCCAGAGACTTTTCTCGCGAGCGGGTTCGCGGCTCGAGCGCCGCTCCTACAGATGAGGGCTTCAAGGTGCGGGAGAGCGCAGTCAGCAAGAGTGCCGGCACGCTAACCCCCAGCTTGGTTGGCGCATCCTGTAGCAGCCGGCGGGTATCCGCCTTGTCCAGCGACAAGATGGCACTTTGCTTTTCGGCGTACGCAGGCAAGGCAGCAGAAGCCTTGTCCGGTTGCTGGGCCAGCCAGAACGGCAAGCGCTCATCGCCGTTTTTCTGCAACCATTGCAGCAATGCCTGATGCCAGTCGCCCAGATTGTGGGTACGCTCCGGAAAGGTTATCGCCTGGCCCGCCAGTGCCTGCCCATAGGCACCGAGCAAATCGTCCAGCAGAATACGCCAGGACACCCCATCCACCGCCAGGTGATGAATCACCAGCAACAATCGATCCGGCTGCTGCGGAGTTTGCACGTAAAGCACACGGAACAGTTCCCCTGCTCCGATGTTCAGGCTTTGC
>NZ_LWEZ01001341.1:0-1161 GCF_001634945.1 Alcanivorax sp. HI0044 | reverse complement strand
CGGGTAAGTAGCCGTCTGACTGTTTGTTACCCGGCCTTGAATTAGGATATGAGTATGGCGTTTACGCGAGAGCGACAGATTCCTGCCAATGGGCTGGATTTTTTTGTAGCGGAGGCTGGCGAGGCCGGTGCGCCCCTGGTGCTGTGTTTGCACGGTTTCCCTGAATGCTGGGCTTCGTGGCGGTACCAGCTGCCGGTGCTGGCCCAGTCCGGTTATTACGCGGTGGCGCCGGATTTGCGCGGTTACGGCTTTACCGGTGGTCCCAAAGAGGCCGATGCCTACCGGCAGAGTGTGCTGGTTGAGGATGTGATGGCCCTGATTCAGGCGCTGGGCTATGACAGCGCCATCCTGATGGGGCATGACTGGGGCTGTGGCCTGGCCTGGCAGGTAGCACGCCGATATCCCAAAGCAATCAGAGCGGTGATCGGTATGTCTGTTCCCTATGGTGGCCCGGCGCCCGAGCCGCCTACTACCGCCATGCGCAAGCTGTTCGAGGACCGTTTTTTCTACATGCTGTACTTCCAGCAAGCGGCCCTGCCTGAGCAAGAGCTTGAGGCTGACGTGTCGTACAGCTTGCGATGTATTTTTCATGGTCTTTCCGCCGACGGGATCGCGGATTTCAAGGTCGGCCCGGATGATACCGGCTTCCTTCAGTCCATGCCGGTTCCGGCGACCCAGCCCCGCTGGATGCGCGAAGAGGACCTGGCTTATTACGTGGAGCGTTTTGAGCACAGCGGTTTCACTGGCCCGATCAACTGGTACCGGTCCATGGATGCTTCCTGGGAAGAAAGCCGTGATGACACTGACTGGCAGATCGTGATGCCGACCCTGTTTATCGGTGGCCTGCAGGACCCGGTGATCATGTTTGGCCAGAAAGCGCTGCAGCGCATGCCGGATTACATTCCGGACCTGCGTACCGTGATGCTGGATCAATGCGGCCACTGGATCCAGATGGAGCAGGCGGCTGAAGTGAACCGGGAAATACTGGCTTTTCTGGAAGAGATTCATGCCGATGAAGTCTGAGGTTAGCAACTTTCATAAGGTTGGGGAGTTTCATCGGGCATTTTCGTTGCCCGTGGAGCCTCGGCCAGTGGTGCCGGACGATGCGACCGTGCGCCTGCGTCTGGCCTTGTTGCTGGAGGAATTCCACGAGCTGGCCGA
>NZ_LWEZ01001340.1:0-11686 GCF_001634945.1 Alcanivorax sp. HI0044 | reverse complement strand
TCAGCCAGTCCTGTTCGAATCGTTCGGGATTGTGATCCAGGCCATAAATCTCACCGGTGCTGTAACGGCAGAAGTAGTCGGTGGAGAGTGGTGTGGACAATTCATAGTAATCCACCTTGCCGCGCAGCTGCGGCATCTTCTCGTATAGCTTTTCCAGCAGACGCTGCGAGTACGCTTCTTTTTTGGCTTCGTAATCATCACCGCGTTTGCCCCAGGGCTTGTCGGCCCAGTCGGCATACCACTCGAACGGGCCGGGCGCGACAATTTCCACGGTGGCGCGGCCGGGATAGCGTGCCGCAAAGCTGGGATCCTTGGCAGAGGGAAAAGAAATATAAGTGAGCGGAATGTCGTGCTCGTCCGGTGCCTTGAGGAAATTGTCCACTTGTGTGGCGTGGTCGGTGCCCGGATAAATCCAGAAGTTGGTCTTCGGCAGTTGCAGGTTTTCTGCGGTGTCCTGAATACCGATGTACAGGCAGACGCTGGCCATGGAGCGCTGCACGTTGCCCAGTTTCATCTGGTAGAAGGCCTTGTGCGGCGCGTTATCGGCCAACAGCGGGCCGAAGGTGTTGTATACCCCGGCGTTGCTGATCACGGCCGGGGCGCGGACGGTTTCTCCGTCGGCCATCAGCACGCCGACAGCGCGGCCTTTCTCGACAAGGATTTCTTTCACGTCTGCGTAGGTAAACACCTCGCCGCCGCTTTGCTGAATGACGGGGATGATGGTCTTGGCCATTTCCGAGGCGCCACCGACCGGGTAATAGCCGCCATAAAGATAGTGGCGGGCAATCAGCGAGTGGATGATAAAGCTGGACTCGGTGGGGACCAGGCCGTTATCGCCCCACTGGCCGGTAAGGGCGGCGATCAGTTCCTGATTACTGGTAAGGCCTTCGAGTACCTCCTGGGTGGGGCGATTGAGGAAGGCCGGCGCCTTGCGGTTGGCCAGACGGCGGAAGGGGCCGGCCAGCAGGTTCGGCAGCACCTTTGCCAGGGTGACGCCGGGAAGGGCCTTGGCGACCTGGTTAAGGTAGCCCATGTAGGTATCGATGGCCTGATGCTCATCCGGGAAGTCGTTTTTTAGGCTGTCCACGAAGGCCTTGGGGCCGGCCATCAGGTCGATCTGGCGGTCGCCAATAAACAGCCGGTCGTAGTTGGCATCCATGGGTGCCCATTTCAGCTCGCCGTCGGTGACATGGTCGAACAGGCGTTTGGCCATGGTGTGGTCGGCGCCCATGTCGCCGATGTAGTGCACGCCCACATCCCATTCGTAGCCATTGCGATCATAGCTGTGGGTAAAGCCCCCGGCGGTGTAGTGCTGCTCGAACACCACCACTTTCTTGCCCATTTTGCTCAGGCAGGCGGCGGTGGTGAGACCGCCAATGCCGGAACCGATGACGATGGCGTCATAGGGCCCGTCGAGACGTTTGGCGCGGTAGCGGCGGCCGACGCGAAGGGTGCTGGGGGTTGGGCTGCTCATGGGGTGTCCTCGTTGTTATCGGTATGGGCGTCGGTATGGGTGATGGCGCCCTCCAGCAACAGGCTGGTGATGCCTTCGGCGAGTTGGGGTTCGGCATCCGCATTGGGCAGATGGCCGTCGATGGTCAGCTGTGAAAGGCCGTGCACCAGCGACCAGGCGGTGGCGGTCATCAGCGATAGCGGTGCGGGCTTCAGATAGCCCGCCCGTTGGCCCCGGGCAATCGTGTCCTGCAGTACATTGAAGGCGCCAAGTCCGGCCTGATCGAGCCGTGGATGGGCGCCTTTGGGAAGTACCCGGCCGCCAAACATCAGCCGGTACAGGTTGGGCTCGGATTGGGCAAACGCCACATAAGCCAGGCCGATGCCGATCAGCGCTGCGCGAGGAGTATGCTGCTCCACACTGAGTAGTTGCTGACGCAGGGCGGCGAAGCCACTGATGGCCAGCTCAGCCAGCAGGCTTTCCCGGTCCGCATAGTGGCGATAAAGCGCAGGGGCGCTGACGCCAATCTGCTTGGCAATGCCGCGCAAACTGATAGCGCTGTCGCCTTCAAGGCGAAGCACGGCCAGGGCCTGATCGTGGGCCTGCTGGTGGAGATCGCCGTGGTGATATGCGGTGCGTGCCATACTGATCCGTTGTGGTAAGTTAACGGCGTTAACATTGGCACGGTACGAGTGCTATCGTCAAGGTCTGTCGGGATGGATTGTGGTCTCGGCTGCGCTTTGGGTTCTGTAGACGCCTGGCTGCAGGCATGCCATCAAGGCTGGCCGCAGGCTCCTGCAGCGAGGAGCCTGCGCTTTTGGCGTCATGCATCGGGCGTGTTGCGTCAGGCGTTCTCAGGGCGCCGGATACGGGAAGCGGGTATGGATGACCTCCAGGGCCTTTTCCAGATCCTTGTCCCAGGGCACATCGATGCTTTTCAGGTTTTCTTCCAGCTGCGCCAGGTTGGTAGCGCCAATAATGTTGCTGGTCACGAAAGGGCGTGTGGTGACGAACTGCAGCGCCAGTTGGGTCGGGGTGATGCCGCGCTCACTGGCCAGTTCACAGTAGGCTTCGGTGGCTGCGATGGCCTGGGGGTTGGTGTAGCGGGCGAACTGCTTGAACAGGGTGAGGCGAGCGCCTTCCGGCCACTGATCGTTGCGGTACTTGCCGCTGAGCATGCCAAAGGCCAGTGGCGAATAGGCCAGCAGGCCCACCTGTTCCCGGTGTGCCACTTCCGCCAGGCCCACCTCGAAGCTGCGATTGAGCAGTGAATAGGGGTTCTGGATGCTGACCGGTGGCGCCAGGCCGATTTTCTCTGCTTCATGGATAAAGCGCATGGTGCCCCAGGGGGTTTCATTGGACAGGCCCCAGTGGCGAATTTTCCCTGCATCCACCAGTGCTTTAAGCCCGGCAACGGTTTCGCTGATGGCAATGCCGTCCTCGCCATCCCGGTGTTTGTAGCCCAGACGACCAAAGAAATTGGTGGTGCGCTCGGGCCAGTGCAGCTGGTAAACGTCGATCACATCGGTCTGCAGGCGCTTCAGGCTGCCTTCCACGGCGTTTTGCAGGCTGTCAGCGCTAAAGCGCGGGCCGCCACGGATATGTTTCACGTACTCGCCGGGGCCGGCAGCCTTGGTGGCCAGCACAACCTTGTCGCGATTCCCGCTGCGGGCAAACCACTCACCAATAATGGTTTCGGTGCGAAAAGACGTTTCCGGGCTGGCGGGCACCGCATACATTTCGGCGGTATCAAAAAAATTGATGCCATGTTCCAGGGCCATGTCCATCTGTGCATGGCCTTGTTCGGCGGTATTCTGGCTTCCCCAGGTCATGGTGCCCAGGCACAGGGCGCTAACCTCAAGGTCGGTGCGTCCGAGACGGCGGTACTGCATTGTCTGCTCCTTTAAAGAGGGGGCTGCAAGGGTGTAGAATCGCGCTCAATCTCAACATGGTGCCGCCGGCTTCACAATGACCCGCTTGTACAGAGGGGCATGGCTTTATCTGTGGCCATCCGGTGCCGTGACAACAAATGCCCCCGAACTGCTTGTGTTCTTTTGGGGGCTTGGGTAGAATTCGCGCTCTCTTGCCCGGCGTAACCGTCGCCGGCGGGTGTTTACTACCCGTAACATATTGAATTTAGGGCAGAATTCCATGAAGACCTACAGCGCAAAACCGGAAAGCGTAAAGCGCGACTGGTATGTGGTAGACGCCTCCGGCAAAACGTTGGGTCGGTTGGCTACTGAAGTCGCCAGCCGTCTGCGCGGTAAGCACAAGCCGGAGTTTACTCCACATGTCGATACCGGTGATTACATTGTTGTGATCAATGCCGATAAAGTGGCCGTTACCGGTAACAAGGCGTCAGACAAAATGTATTACCGTCACACCGGTTACCCGGGTGGCCTGAAAGAAGCCAACTTTGCGACTCTGCAGGCGGAAAAGCCTGAGATGATCATCGAGAAGGCGATCAAGGGCATGTTGCCGCGTAACCCGCTGGGCCGCGCCATGTTCCGCAAACTGAAAGTTTACGCAGGCACTGAGCATCCGCATACCGCTCAGCAGCCGCAGCAGCTGGAAATTTAAGGGGTTTGTCGATGGCAACTGTAGAAACCAACTACGGAACCGGTCGCCGCAAGACCTCTTCCGCTCGCGTTTTTCTGCGTCCGGGTAGTGGCAAGATCAGCGTTAATGGTCGCCCGCTGGATGTGTATTTCGGCCGTAAAACCAACCAGATGGTTGTTCGTCAACCGCTGGAGCTGGTGGACGCGACGGACAAGTTTGATGTGCTGGTTACCGTTAGCGGTGGCGGTAACAACGGTCAGGCTGGCGCCATCCGTCACGGTATTACCCGTGCGCTGATGGAGTATGACGGTGAGCTGCGTGGTCAGCTGCGTCGTGCCGGTTACGTGACACGTGATGCCCGTGAAGTTGAGCGTAAGAAAGTGGGTCTGCGCAAGGCGCGTCGTCGTCCGCAGTTCTCCAAGCGTTAAGCTTCAAGCACTACAGCTACACAAAAAAGCCCAGCAATGCTGGGCTTTTTTGTGTTCAAATCAGGTGTTTAGCGATTCTGGCGGGGTAATAACCGGTTGTCAGGTGTGGGCTTTTTCTTTACCATTTGCGCCGCCTTACTCCGTCCGTGACACGAGGATAAACTTCGCGTCCCGGATTAACCCCGAGCGTGGGATCTAAGGGGAGAATAACTCAATGAGCAACGACGGCGTTAATAGCAGCCGCCGCACTTTCCTGATTGGCTTGACTTCGGCGATTGGTGCCGCAGGAGCCGTTGGCGTGGCTGTACCTTTCGTTAAGTCCTGGCAACCTAGTGCCAAAGCCAAAAATGCCGGTGCGCCGGTAAAAGTGGATATTGGCCGGTTGGAAGCGGGGCAGCGCGTAGTAGAAGAATGGCGAGGCCAGCCCATCTGGGTGGTGCGTCGCACGGACGATATGCTGGATACCTTGCCGAAGCTGGACGAGAAGCTTCGTGACCCTGCTTCCGAAGCGGATCAGCAGCCGGAATATGCCAGAAACGAGTGGCGCTCTATCAAGAAGGAATATCTGGTCCTGATTGGTACTTGTACTCACCTGGGCTGCTCCCCGCTCTTTGAGGATCAGCCGACGGTAGAACTGGAGCATGGTGGCTTCTTCTGCCCCTGTCATGGCTCCAAGTTCGATCTGGCCGGCCGGGTGTACAAGAGCGTTCCGGCACCCACCAATCTGGTGGTTCCGCCGCATTCTTACCTGAGCGAAGCTGTCGTTATCGTCGGCTCTGAGGAAGGGGAGACCAAGGCATGATGGGAATGGTGAATCGCGTTGTCGATTGGGTAGATGCCCGTCTGCCCGTGGTAGACGCCTACAAGCGTCACATGTCCGAATACTATGCGCCGAAGAACTTCAACTTCTGGTACTACTTTGGTGTGCTTTCCATCGTGGTGCTGGTAAACCAGCTGCTCACCGGCATCTGGCTGACCATGTTCTTCTCCCCCAACGAAGGCTTTGCCTCCGTTGAATACATCATGCGTGATGTGGAGTGGGGCTGGCTGATCCGCTACATGCACGCAGTGGGCGCGTCTGCGTTCTTTGCTGTGGTGTACCTGCACATGTTCCGTGGCCTGATGTACGGCTCCTACAAGCCGCCGCGGGAGCTGGTGTGGATCTTCGGTATGCTGATCTACCTGGCGCTGATGGCCGAAGGTTTCCTCGGTTACGTACTGCCCTGGGGCAACATGTCCTACTGGGGTGCCCAGGTAATTATCTCCCTGGCGGGCGCGATCCCGTTTGATCTGCTGCCGTTCATTAGTGCGGCAGACGCCAAGGAAATTGGTGAAGGCCTGACTACCTGGGTGCGCGGCGATTACCTGCTGTCCACTGCCACGGTGAACAAGTTCTTCGCGCTGCACGTTGTCGCTATTCCGATTGTGTTGCTTGCTCTGGTGGTGCTGCACATTCTGGCGCTGCACGAAGTGGGTTCCAACAACCCGGACGGCGTGGAAATCAAGCAGAACAAGGATGAAAACGGCGTTCCGGTTGACGGCATTCCGTTCCACCCTTACTACACCGTGAAGGACCTGCCCGGCGTGATTGTCTTCCTGATGATCTTCTCCGTGGTGATCTTCTTCTTCCCGGATGGTGGTGGTTACCTGTTGGAGAAGCCGAACTTCGAGCCGGCCAACCCGCTGAAAACTCCTGACCACATTGCGCCGGTTTGGTACTACGGCCCGTATTACGCCATGCTGCGTGCCACAACCATCGACTTCATCATGTCTTCCAAGGCATGGGGTCTGGTGGCCATGGGCGGCGCGATCGTGATCCTGTTCGTGATCCCGTGGCTGGATCGTCACCCGGTGAAGTCCATTCGCTATCGCGGTATCTGGAGCAAGATCTTCATGACGCTCTTCGTGCTGGACTTCCTGATGCTGGGCTATTTCGGTACTCAGCCGGCAACTCCAGGCAAGACGATGATGGCGCAGTTCGGCACGATCTATTATTTCAGCTACTTCCTGCTGATCATGCCGTTCGTGCATAAATTCGAGAAATCCAAGCCGGTTCCGGAACGGGTAACGGGGGGACACTGATGAAGAAACTAGCGGTTATTCTTTTCAGCTGCCTGCCGTTGGTCGCATTCGCGGCTGGCGGTGGCCACAACGAGTACGTGGTTAAAGCGCCGGTAAACCTGCAAGACAAGGTCAGCCTGCAAAACGGTGCCAAGCTGTTCGTCAACTACTGCCTGGGTTGCCATACCCTGCAGTACCAGCGCTACAGCCGCATGGCGGAAGATCTGGACATGCCGGAAGAGCTGGTGATGGAGAACCTGAACTTCGTCAGTGACAAGTTCGGTGACCAGATGCATAACGCCATGGACCAGGACGACGCGAAGAAGTGGTTTGGTAATGCACCGCCGGATCTCACCATGGTGACCCGGTACCGTTCTTCCGACTGGGTGTATTCGTACCTGATCAACTTCTACGAAGATGAGTCCCGTCCGTTCGGTTACAACAACCATGTGTTCCCGAGCGTGGGTATGCCCCACGTGATGGCGGGTCTGGAAGAAGAGTTGGGCGAAGACGAGTTCAAGCAGGCCATGGGCGATATCACTAACTTCCTGACCTACACTGCGGAGCCGGTTCGCCCGCAGCGTGAACGTCTGGGTGTTTATGTGCTGGTCTTCCTGGGCATCCTGTTGATCCCGGCTTACCTGCTCAAAAAGGAATACTGGAAAGACGTACACTGATACTTCAGTGTAGGATTCCAGCGTTGAACAGGGTATCCGCGTAAGCGGTTACCCTGTTTCTGTTATAGATCACTAGTGTGGAGATGACTCGACAATGGGTGTGGTGACCAAGCGTTCTTCAATGACTTTCTTTTCTTCCCCGGAAGATCATTACAGCCATCGCGTGCGTATCGTGCTGGCAGAAAAAGGGGTCACAGTCGATATCGTTGATGTGGACAGCAGCAACAAGCCGGAAGATCTGGCCTCGCTGAACCCGTACAATGAAGTGCCCACGCTGGTTGATCGTGAGCTGACCCTGTTTCAGTCCACGGTGATCATGGAGTATCTGGACGAGCGTTTCCCGCATCCGCCGTTGTTGCCGGTTTACCCGGTGGCGCGTGCCCAGAGCCGCCTGTTGATTCACCGCGTGGAGCGTGACTGGTGTGGTCATGTGGATGCGATCCTGGCCGGTGAAGAGAAAGACGCCAGCCTGAACAAGCGTCGCAAGGAACTGCGTGAGGCGATTATTGCCACCGCGCCGATCTTCAGCGAGCTGCCGTACTTCATGAGCGAAGAGTTCACCTTGGTGGACTGCGTGGTGGCGCCGATCTTGTGGCGGTTGCCGGCGTTGGGTATTGAGCTGCCTGCCAAGCAGGTCAAGCCGTTGCTGGACTACGCCGAGCGTCTGTTTGATCGTGATGCGTTCCAGGCCAGCCTGACCGACGCCGAGCGCGAACTGCGTAACCCGCTGTAACCATGTCCGAAATGACCTCCAATCGCCCGTATCTGATACGGGCGATCCACGAATGGATCTGCGATAACGGCCTGACTACCCACCTGGCAGTGAATGCCAGTTTCCCGGGTGTGGAAGTGCCGCAGGACTTTGTGCAGGACGGCCAGATCGTGCTGAACATTGCGCCGCGCGCGGTAACCCAGTTTGTGGCGGATAATGATGAAATTGCCTTTTCTGCCCGCTTTGGTGGCATGCCCATGACGATCCGGGTGCCAGTGAATGCGGTGGTAGCGATCTTTGCCCGTGAAAACGGCCAGGGTATGGCGTTTGACCCGGTGGACCCACCGGAGCCACCGACGACCCCGGAGCCTGAGAAGAAAGAGGAAGGCAAAGGCAAGGTCAGCCACCTGAAAGTGGTAAAATAAGAAAGTGAGACGCAGCACGCCTCACGCTGCATGCAACACGCAAAAGCCCGCTCACTGAGCGGGCTTTTTGTTTTCCGTGGGCCGTGACGCGGAGGTGGGTTGCCGGCGCGCAGCGCCTAGTCGATATACTCGATGATCTTTACGATCTTCTGTACGCCATACACCTTCTGTACCTGGGCGACCACGGCGTCGGCTTCGGCATGGGTGAGCAGGCCCATCAGGTACACCACGCCGTTTTCCGTCACCACCTTGGTGCGCCAGCCCGGCGCATCGCCGTTGATCAGCAGGCGGCTTTTTACCTTGCTGGTGAGCCAGGTGTCATTGGTGCGAGCCAGGAAGGAGCCTGAGCCCACTACCTGCAGTTCGTTGTGCACGTTGCGCACATGGCGTACCTGGCTGGCGATATTTTCCGCCTGGGTGCTCAGATCTTCATTGGCTACCTGGCCTGCAAGCAAGACGTTGCCGTTGTAGCTGACTACCACGATACGGGACTCGTCCAGCTCGGCGCTGGCCCGTGACAGGTTGACGGCGACTTTTCGCTCGATGTTGCCATCTTCCACAAAGGCGCCAAAAGTCCGTGAGCCATGATCCTGGTCCGTGGGCTGGTCGGACATGCCCTTGGACAGGGATGCGCACCCGGTGGTCAGGCTGAACAACAGAGCCAGGGTTGCAAGAGTCGATAAGCGGATGAAGCGTGCGACCATTACTGGCCTCCGAACAACTGCTGGTCGATGTAATCGCACAGCGAATGAATGACCAGGAGGTGGACTTCCTGAATGCGGGCTGTGGAGGTGGCGGGCACCCGGATTTCGATATCGTTGGGGCCATACAAGTTGACCATTTCACCGCCTTCCTTGCCGGTCATGGCGACCACCCGCATTTCCCGGTCGTGGGCAGCCTGAATAGCCTGGATCACGTTGGCGGAATTGCCGCTGGTGGAAATGGCCAGCAGGATATCGCCACTGCCGCCCAAGGCGCGGACCTGCTTGGAGAAGATCTCGTTGTAGCTGTAATCGTTGGCGATTGAGGTCAGCGTGGACGAGTCCGTGGTTAGTGCGATGGCGGGCAGGGCCGGGCGCTCCATTTCAAAACGGTTTAGCAGCTCGGAAGAGAAGTGCTGGGCGTCGCCAGCGGAGCCGCCGTTGCCGCAGGTGAGGATCTTGCCGCCGTTGAGCAGGCATTCGACCATGGCCTGACCTGCGGCTTCAATCACGGTAGGCAGTACTTCGCCGGCTTTGGCTTTGGTTTCGATGCTTTCGGCAAACAGTTGCCGGATACGGTCCACGCTCATAAATTGTCCCTTCAATGTCCTGTTCGCTGAGTTCAGGGTCGCTCAATCTTTCACATTCTGCTGTGTAGCTTATTCGCTATAAAAGGCGTTTTGTATCCATTGGTAAAGGACAGTCTGCTGGTTGTCCGGTTCCATGCCCAGCACATCGAATCGGCAGGGCCGGTGATGATGTTCCGGGTGGCGGGCCAGAAAGTGCTGGGCCGCGCTGATCAGTCGCCGTTGTTTATTCTGATCCACCGAGGCAAGCGCGCCACCATGGCTCTGGTGTTTGCGCCAGCGCACTTCGGTGAAGACCAGAGTGTCCTGATCCAGCAGGATCAGATCAATTTCTCCCTGACGGCAATGGAAGTTGCGCTCCACAACGGTCAGTCCCTGGTCGACCAGCCACTTCGCGGCAAGCTTTTCCGCGTCCCGGCCGGTGTCTTTCTTACTGCGTAGTAGCGGCACGGGGAAGGCTGTTTTGGCCTGTCTCGGTCACTTGTGGCAGCGTTTTTGCCTTGCCGCCCACAAAAACCGCCCAGTTCAGTTCGCGAACAATGCGCTGGTTTTCCATGTGCAGGCGGCCGGTGACACCGGGGAGCTCGCTGGAGGGCAGGGCGTTCAGCAGATACAGCCGCCCTTGCAGCCGGTAGGCATCGATGCCCATGGCAAACAGGCGTTCGTAGCGGCCATGGCCGTCTGGCCATTGCTGGTTGGCGGCGTCATGCAGGGCCTGATTGTCGTCAGTGAGAATCCAGGGCATGTCGACAAAGCGGATGCCGTTAAGATCCTGGTCACGACGTGGGTTGTCTTCACCGCTGTAGATCAGGGCGGTGGAGTAGACCGGCAGGTCTTTGGCGTAGTGGAAGTTCAGTGCGGGTTTCACCTGGCGCCCCTGATTGGGGTCAGCAAGCAGGAACAGGAAATCCATGTCCTGGCGACGGCGAGGCTGGTTATCCATCTTCAGGCTGGTGAAACGGCTGACAGCATTGCCGCGTTTCTGGCTTTGTGCCACCAGCAGCATTTCCTTGACGGTTTCGCCGATGCTGGGCCCTTCCTGGTAAGTGCGAGTGATGGTGACTGAGCCGCCCAGCTCCTGCCAGCGATCAACGAAGGCCTGGGCAACCCGGGCGCCCCATTCTCCTTCCGGATAGAGAATGCCGGCCTGCAGGGCGCCTTTGCGGGCGCCATGGTTAGCAATCTGGCGGGCTTCATCTTCCGGCGCCAGGCCAAACTGGAAAAAATTATCGGGGCGGTTGTCGGTGTCGATGTAGTTCAATGCCAGTGTGGTGACTGGCAGCGTGCCCTGGGCCGCGATGGTTGCAGCTTTGTCTTTGGCCAGAGGGCCGAGAACGAAATCAGCGCCATCCGTGACGGCTTGTTGATACACCGCAAGCACATCGTCGCCACCGGAATCGTAGAAGCGCAACGTGGGCGGTTGGCCGTTTTTCTGCTGCTGGTAGAAGGCGGTCATGATGCCTTCCTGCAGGGCCTTGCCCGCGGTTTGCAGTGGGCCGGTGGTCGGCAGCAGGATGGCGACCTGGCTGGGGCGCTGGCTGGCGGCTTTTTCCAGGGCGTCCAGCATTTGCGGCACATCGTCGATGGCCGGGTGGGTACGCCACTGGGCGCTCCACTGATTCAACCGGGTGACCTGGGCATCCAGGTCGGCAATGGGGTCGCGGTACAGCTGGGCCAGGGTCAGCCAGCCACGCAGGTCGCCACTGCTGCCATCAATGGCGTCGGCCAGATCGGTGTTGGGCAGTTGCATCAGCAGCTGCCAGATCATGTTGTGGTTGTAACCCTGGTCATCCTCGCTGAGGAGCGGGTGGGCGGCGACGCGTTGCTGCAGGCTGTCCAGCAGCTTGCCTTGCATGGCCAGGGCGTCGGCGCGCAACAGATCCAGTTGGGCCTGATGCTCGGCGGGATATTGCAGTATTTCGTCCTGGTATTGCTGCAGCAACGACAGGGTCTTGTCCGCTTGCTGCTGGCCTAGTTGGGCGCGGCCGCTGAGTAGCAACCAGGTAAAACGCTGCTCACTGCTGAGTTGTCCGGGGCTCAGGTCGGCGAGCAATTGGCTTGCGTCGGCAGCCCGCTTTTCGCC
>NZ_LWEZ01001339.1:0-3016 GCF_001634945.1 Alcanivorax sp. HI0044 | reverse complement strand
TCAGCGATACGGGGCATCCAGAAATCAGCGTTTGTTGTTGATACAGTCAGGCGGTTTCCCCAACCGGGTATTGCTTCATCAGTTTGCGAATCACTCTCTGCATATAGCCATTGAAAACGCCCGGCATGTGGCGCGCCACAAAACCCGTGAGTTTGCCCGCAGCGCCAGGAATAATCATCCACTTTCCCGCATCCAGGCCATCAACAATTTGATCGCAGGCCGCATCCGCTTTCATACAACCGGCCGTTTTCTTCAGTTCCAGTGAAATGGGGTTACCAGACAAACGCTCGCCATCCACCAACGGCGTTTCCACCTCCGGTGGGCAGATACAACTCAGATGAATCCCCAAGGCTTCGTATTCATAGCGCAGCGTGGTGGCCAGGCCGATAACACCGAACTTGGAGGCGCCATAGGCACTGTAGGCATAGTTGCTGGTATGCCCTGCCAGCGAAGCCACCAGCGCCAGACGTGAGCCAGACTCCATGAACGGCAACACCGCTGTGGCAAAATGCAGGCTTCCGTTCAGGTTGATATCAATGACCCTGCGAAACTCGGCAGGTTTCTGATCCGCCACCGTCTTGTTCAGTACCACGCCGGCAGAATTAATCGCCAGTTCTGGCGCACCAAACATGGCAATAGCATCAGCCACCGCTGCGGCGACCGCAGCATCATCGGTGATATCCATCTTGAAAAAGGACCAACGGGAACCGCTTTTTTCTGCCGACTGTGTCAGCACTTTTCTGTTGTCCTGACTGACGGCCAAATCCAGCACGCTCACGGTGTAGCCGCGATTGAGATAGCGTGTTGCCATTCCCAGGCCAAGACCACTTCCTGCGCCCGTAATCATTACATGCTTCATCTCACTCTCCTTCAATCCAGCTCACCGCTGGCTTTTAACCAGGCCTCAGATTCGCGCATCCCTTCGGCAAGACGGGTTTTGGGGCAATAGCCCAGCAGACGTTTGGCTTTTTCGATGGAAAAGCCGCCTTTGCGGGAAAACATCAGCATGGTGTCTGGCGTCACTTCGTCATGGCGCTTGAGTAGCTGATTCAATTTCCAGACCCCTTTGGTTAACGCCAACGCAGCAGTCAATGGCAAACTGCGGGGGGAGCCCGCTCGACCCGCCCAACGCCAGTGATGACTGAAAAATTCGTTGCAGGAAACCGCTTCGCCTCCCCAAAGAATGAAGACCTGCCCGGCCCCTTCTTGAAGACCTGCCGCCAGCATAATGCCGTCGAGCAAATCCTCGATAAATACAGGGGTAAAAACGGCTTTCCCATTATCAGGAAGAATCAGCTGACCGGCTTTGGCCATCCTCAACGGTTCAATCAACCAGGCACGTGAGCCCGGCCCATAGACATCACCGGGGCGGATAATGGTGACGTCTATTTCCCGTGCTGCATGCGCCGCCAGCGCAACGTGCTCGCTGGCACCTTTGGCCACGCCATACAGATAGCTATCGCCGATAGTGACCGGCCAGGTTTCATCGGCACCGTCCGGATAGTCGTACCCCAGTGCAGCAATGGAAGAAAAATGCACGAACCGTTTCGCACCAGCGGCCACGGCCACATCAATGGCCTTGCGTGTGCCTGCAACCGTAATCTGGCGATAAGCCGGCCATTGCGCAGCCAGGCTTACCACTGCCGCAGTGTGAATAAACAACTCACAGCCTTTGGCATGCGCCGCCCAACCGGGAGGATCAGCAATATCGCCGGCCACAATGCCGGCACTTTCATCGGGTTGCAGGTCCATACCCCGGACCTCACAACCCAGCGCCTTATAGCGCGCCATGATGGCACGCCCGATAAAGCCGCCTGCGCCGGTCACGAAGACGGATTTCGGCACCTCGGGCTGCTGCCCGTGGTGGCCGACTGGCATTGTTGTTGTCATATCCACTCTCCCGTTTCAGACAGCGGGAGCCATACAGCCGTATGACTCCCGGCCAGCATCAGCCTTTGATATTCGGCGCGTAGTCCGGCATGGACGGCTTGATATAGTTGGCCGGCTTCAGACCGTTCTCCTGGATGTACTGCTCGATCAGCAACGTGATGGAGTTGGCGTCCAGAATGCTGTGGTACTCGCCGTTCTCGTCGAAGTTCACGTTGGCGCCCTCCACCATCATGATGGTATCGGTCACTTCCGTGTTGTCTTCCGGTACCGAGAAGGTGTGGATGCTGCCGCCCGGCTCGAACAGGTAGCAGCCGGCCGTCTGCGGCTGATCCGGGTATTCCACATAGTTCCACTTGCCGGACAGCGTCCACAGATGGACGGTGCCGGTGTGGTAATGCATGGGCAGGCGCACCCCGGGGTGGAACATGACACGCAGTACCCAGATGCCACGGTTGATGTCGATGAACTGCGGCTGAACGTCCAGGCCCGGGACCATGATGTCCTTGTAGACCGGCATATCGTTGTTGTTCAGCGTCAGCAGGCTGTCATGATCTTTAACGGTAATCGGTAGCATGTTGGCTCTCCCTGAAATGATGTTGTTTGTATCGCAAAGCCATCATGCGCCGCTGCCAGGCCACGAACTTGATAAAGTGCGCCAATGATTTAGCATTTGGTGCCAGAACAACCACAACAGGCAGAGCCAAGGACAAACACCATGCAGGACTTTGCAAGGGCATCCGCGCTGTATGGATTCGACACCCTGATTGCCGAATACGGGCTGTCACACACCGAGCTGCTGCGTGATGCCGGCCTGCCGGAGAACACTCTGGACAACCTTCAGGGCCTGGTGTCTTACCGGCGTTTTCTGGAGCTGTTGAAACTGAGTGCGGCGCGCAGCGGCGACCCGTTGTTCGGCCTGAAGTTGGGGCTCAGTCAGGGAGTATCGATCTTCGGGCCGATTTTGTACCTGCTTAACAACGCACGCACGGTTGGCGAAGCCCTCACGGAACTCAAGCAGTACTTCCATCTGCACATGGGCGCCGATCACGTGTAGGTCACTGCGTATGGTGACCATGACAAGTTGGCCTACCGGTTGCTGGAGCCGGGCCAGCCCGGCATCAACCAG